>JAFWKB010000006.1 GCA_017511405.1 Candidatus Saccharimonadota bacterium | reverse complement strand
GCGTAGGAGTAAGGCGTAGATGCCCAGAAGAAGCCGTACGTACCTCTACTGAAGAGATCACCACTGCTCCAGCCGAGATTGCCCGACATCATAACCGAAAGAGGGAGGCTGCGGAGAGCTCTGGAAGAAATGCCGTAATAAAGTAAGCCTTCCGAACATCCGCTAATGTCGCCGGTGTCACGCCCGCCCGCCGTCGCGGGGGTCGTGCAACTAATACTCGGTCGTAACCTCCGTGTTGCGCCATTAGCGAATGATTCGGAAGACTTACGTATGTCGAGATTTGTTAGGTTTGGGCGACGCAGCGGAGAGTAAAGCCGTTTGGCTTATGGTCGCCATACTTAGGGTTAACGTAAGTAGAGCTGAAGACCAAGCCCCGTGAATCTGTGTAGGAGTAAGGCGTAGATGACCAGAAGTAGCCGGCTGTACCTCTATTGTAGAGATTACCACTACCCCAGCTGAGAATGCCCGACATCATAACCGAAAGAGGAAGGCTGCGGAGAGCTCTGGAAGAAAAGGCGCAAGAAAGGCTTTGAAAATTGAGGTAGTAGGGGCTATGGTATAATAAAAGATAATGTTTGGCTATATTGACGAATCTGGTGCGCCTGGCGTAGCAGTTCATAATAGAGATTGTTTAGTGGTAAGCCTTGTGCTGTTCGAATCCGAGGAGATACGTGATAAAAGTATAGCCGCGATTGGAAGCTTACGCAGAAAGCTGCGTCTTCCAGATGATTATGAATTTCATTGTAGTAGTAATTCTTCGAGACCGCAGGCTGAGTTTTTAAAACTCCTTTCTAGTCTGGATTTTCGTTTTGTTACCATTGTTATTCATAAAAATGATTTTAGGCGAACAGCATCATATGCTCGTATGTCAGGGTTAGTGATGGATGAGATTGAAAGACGATTCTTGAAGATAAGAATCGAGATGGATTCTAATCCTGCTCTTCATGCTGAATTCCGTAAAAGAATGCGCGAACGAAGGTTGAAGAATATTAAAATACGTGAGAGAAACTCCAAGAGCAGTAGTTTAATTCAAGTTGCCGATTATGTTGTAAATATTTCGGCTAAAAAGGCAAAGAATGCTTCAAAATCGCGCGAACGGTACAACATAATTGCGAACAAAGCACTAGCTTTTATTGAGGTAACGAACTAAAAAGCCCCTGTAAAGGGGATTTTGGCGCCGCGACCTGCATAGAGCCTTCGCTACTATGCCGCAGGGGTAAACCAACTACTTACCAGCCGCTGCATTGGTTTAATTATATCATACTATATTACAGAATACAAAAATATGTGAGCGGGATGCTAAGGAGGGAGAAAGAAGAGGGAGAAGAAGGAAGAGGGGGGTATTCCGCGCGAGTTTCTGGTTCGCTTGCAATCTTCGCTCGCGCGGAATACCCGCGCTTGGTCTGGGCGACGCAGCGGAGAGTAAAGCCGTTTGGCTTATTGCTGCCACCCATAGGGTAAACGTTAGTAGAGAAGAAGCTCAAGAGCCGTGAGCCAGGATAGGAGCCGAGCGTAGATGACCAGAAGTAGCCGTAGCCGTTTCTAACTCCCCAGTCGGAATTACCACTATTCCACCCGTAACTGCCCGACATCATAACCGAAAGAGGGAGGCTGCGGAGAGCTCTGGAAGAAAAGGCGTAATAAAGTAAGCCTTCCGAACATCCGCTAATGTCGCCGTTCGGGTTTTGCCCTATGCGCATTTGTCAATGTCGCCGGTGTTCTTTCGGCCCGTCGTCACGGGCGAAAGCCACCTATTACTCGCTCGTAAGCTCCGTGATGCGCCATTAACAAACGCGCATAGAGCGACGCAGCGGAGGGCTAAGCCGTAGGGCTTATTGTCGCCATTCTTAGGGTAAACGTTAGTAGAGTTGAAGTCCAAGCGCCGTGAATGCGTGTAGGAGCCAAGTGTAGATGTCCAGAAGACGCCGTTTGCTCCTTTATTACCAGGGTAACCATTAGCCCACCAGAGTTCGCCCGACATCATAACCGAAAGAGGAAGGCTGCGGAGAGCTCTGGAAGAAAAGTTACAAATAAACGGACGACGCAGCGGAGAGAAAAGCCGTGCGGCTTATAGCTGCTATCCTTAGGGTTAACGCTAGTGGAGCTGAAGTACAAGTCCCATGAATAAGTGTAGGAGTAAGGTGTAGCTGCCCAGAAGTAGCCGCCCGTACCTCTATTGTAGAGACCCCCACTGCTCCAGGCGAGAGCGCCCGACATCATAACCGAAAGAGGGAGGCTGCGGAGAGCTCTGGAAGAGTCTTGGTCGTTGTTGATGTCTTTTAAAGTGTCACCGTCGTTGATGTTTCCGGTTCCATTTTCCATCTCGGAAGCATAATACTTGTAGGTACCATTGAGGAGATTATACCAGGATTGAATAAAAAAAGACCTTCTAAATAAAGAGGTCGAGGGATTGGTGATTCCGGCGGGAGTCGAACCCGCGATTTTCTGGATGAGAACCAGACGTCCTGGACCACTAGACGACGGAACCATGGGGTTATTTTAGCATAAAGGTTGGACATCGTCAATAAAATAGAGGGCTTCGCTCGTGGTAATGCGCTTCTATTGTGGTGCAATTAGAAATTTACGCTTCCATAGGCGGGGACGGCGGAAATCCAGGTTTGGCCAGGAACGAGAGAGATGGTTTCTCCGGCCTCATTGCGGAAAAGAATTTGCTCCGTTGGAGAGGATTTTTCCCAAGTGCCCTTAATGACATCGCCGTTTTGGAAGATATAGGCATCGCCGGCACCAATCGAAGCGATATCTTCGTGGTAATTGTCGTAGGCGGCTTTCTTTTCTTGGACGACCATAGCAATAACGACAGAGGGAGAAAGCTGTTTAGGGGTGCAGACGGCTTCGGGAACGATTTCTCCGGATTGTCCGGCGCAATCGTAAACCTCGTGAGGGGCGCCGGTTTCGTAACTGCGGCGATAAGAATTCGTTTCGGCGTCATAGTCGAAGACAGGGTTAAAGTTCGGAATTAAGCCAAAGGTGAAGCTGAAATGGGCAACTTTAGGGGAAAGTTCGTCGGTATTTCCGGTCGAGGGAGTGTCAATTTTTAATTTATGGACGGCTTGGAGATTGATTTTATTTTTTTCGGCATCGGAAGGAGAAAATCTCGGGAAGGCCTTAATGTCGGAAGAAAGGTAGCCCTTGGAATCGTTAAAGTTTTTTAAGAGTTCGCCAGAAGTGAAGAGGTTGTTCCAAAGGCGGTTAAGAGCGGAGGTGGATTGAGTGCGCCACATGTAAGACATATCTTCGGACAGGTCGCGAGAACCATAGGTTTTAAGCGCGGCAATTGCATCGTCGGCGCCGCCAGCATGAACAACGGTACAGTCGAAGGGGGTATCCCAGTTCAAATAATAAATTCTTAGAGAGCGAATCGGGCCGATTACGGCGGGCGGGTTTTGGAAGATGGCGGCGAAACGAGTAATGCCGGATTCGGCGATAGCCTCAAAAACAACTTTAGCGTCGGTTAGGCCGACTTGGGGGCGAGCGCCATCGACGCCGTTAGGAACTTGGACGCAGTAGGTCGGAGCGGAATCTTCCGCTTCGGAGGAAATCGGCTCGCCGGAGAGACGAGAGTAGATTTTGGGGGGCTCTTCTTTTTTCTTTTCCGGGTCGGCAGAGGGGGCTTTCTCGGTTATTTGAGAAACATCAACACGGTTGTCTTGTTCGGGTTTATAAACGAGAAAATAATAGGCGGTTCCGCCACCGGCAGCAAGGAGAAGGACGAAGATAACCGAAAGAGCGATAAAGAGTTTTTTCTTGGACTTTTTCGGGGGGTCTCCAGGTTTTTCCGTATCTTCCACTTCCTCAGGGTCGACCGGTTCTTTCGGGAGGGTTAGGTTTTTAGCACGACGTTTTGCAAGCTCTTCAGCGAGCTTAGCGGGATCTTCTTCGGCGGACGGCGAAGGAGCAACGGTTGGAGCGACGTCATTTTGCATATGCTTTTATTTTTGCACAAAAGACGAATTTTAGCAAGAGCTATTCCCCGTCAAGGAGCAAGGCGGACTTAACGGCGCGGAGACGAGAAAGGGTGGTTGTTCTTCCGAGGACGGAGAGGGTTAAATCAAGAGCGGGAGAAAAAGGCGCGAAGGAGACGGAAATACGAATCAGAGAGAAAAGTTCCGCAGGCTTTTTGTTTGTGGCTTCAAGAAGGGAGTTAAGAGTATTTTTAAGGGTTTCTTCGTTCCAGGAATCTTCCGAGATAGTTTCAAGGGAGGAAATAGTAGTTTCGAGCAGGGATTCTAGTTCGGCTTCGGAAAGTTTTTTGAGAAAACGATTCGAGGTTAAGAGGTCAACGTTGATTTTAGGGTCGGTGAAGAAATAATCGGTCATCTCGCGAAGGTCAGAGAGGGTTTTAAGACGGTCGTAGATTATCGCAAGGACGCGTTTTTTATAATCATCGTCGTAAGACTTAGCGGAGTCAGGCCAAAAATCGAGGGTGCGGGGGAAGAATTTGTCGATTCCCTCTTCGTCGACGAGTTTTCTAATCCATTGGCCGTTCATCCAGAGGAGTTTGGTTTCGTCGAAGCGGGCGCCGGAATTTTGGATTCGGGAGACAGAGAATCTTTCGATTAGTTCGTCTTTAGTATAGATTTCTTGTTCGGTTCCGTCGTTCCAGCCGAGGCAGGCGAGGTAGTTCAACATCGCCTCCGGGAGAATACCATCGGCGCGATATTCGGTGACGGATTTAGCACCGTCGCGCTTGGAAAGCTTTTTGTTGCCTTGAGGAGCGAGGATGTGAGGGAGAGAAACGAAAAGTGGTTTTTTAACATCGAGAGCTTCGTAGAGAGCAAGGTAATTTGGGGTGCTAGAAAGATATTCGACGCCGCGGGCAACCATATTAATATTCATTAAGGTATCGTCAACGATATGGGCGAAATTATAGGTCGGAAGGCCGTCTTTTTTAATCAAAATAATATCGTCTTGGACCTCGGGGCCGGCAGAAAGGTCGCCCATGACCTCGTCCTTCCAGGAGCGAGGCTTCGGGTCGGATTTGAAGCGGATTGGTGTGCCCTCTTTCCAGAGTTTTAGGGATTCTTCAGGAGAGAGGTCGGCAGAGGCGGGGCGGTGGTTTCGGTAGAGAAAAGGGATTTTCTTTGCGTTGTCGGTTTTTCGATATTCATCGATGGTTTCGGAGGAAGTATCGTCGATATAGGCGCGGCCGGATTTTAAGAGTTTTTTGGCCCAATCTTGGTAAATTTCTTTACGTTCACTTTGGAAATAAGGGGCGTTCGGTCCGCCGATTTCAGGACCTTCATCCCACTCTAAACCGAGCCAACGCAAGGTTTCCATAATTAAGTCGGTTGCGCCGTCGACAAAACGAGAGCGGTCAGTATCTTCAATACGGAGGATAAACTTTCCGGAGGATTGTTTAGCGGCGAGGTAAGGAAAAATAGCGCTTCTTACGTTCCCGATGTGAATATAGCCCGTAGGGGAGGGGGCAAAACGTGTGATAATTTTATCCATATTAAGAATAATTATAACACTTTGTAGAATCTTTATAAAGGTTCGAGAACTTTATAAAGATTTAGAGGGAGGTGACGATGGACTTGATTTGTTTCTTGGTGAGATTGTTCCCGGAGGAGGAGAGTTTATAAAGGATTCCGCCATTAACCCAAGCAGCATCGGAGCCGGAGATGAAGATGGTGATTCCCTGTTCGCGGATGATGGTGTAGTTTGTGTTCCAGGTCGGTTTTGCGTAGTTGTTTTCCAGAGTGTCGTTGTCCCAGGCAGATTTTTCTTCAGTTAAGTTAAAGGAAGCATTCTCAGAGTTTGTAAAAGTCATATCGAGCTTTCCTTCTTCGGAGACGATGTCAGAAAGGGTGTAACCGCGAGGAACATAGGAAGGGTAGGCGGCTTCAATTCCGGATTGCATAGCGGCAACGCGGACGGAGAGGTCGGGAGTGTTAGTGGAGACAAAATAGCCGATTATTCCGACGGCAACGGCGGCACAGCCGAAAGCGAGTAAGACCTTTTTAGCGCCGAAAGATTTTTTCGTGGTGATTGGGGCGGAGGAAGTTTCGGTTTCTATCGAGTCGACGGATTTAATCGCGGCTTGGACGGCGCTTTCGCGGATGTCTTTCGCGGGTTTTTCCGGAGCTTTCGAGGAAACGAGATTTTTCTCAATTGTCGCAGATAGAGGTTTAGGCGGCTCGGGAGCGGAAGCAGGGACCGACGGAGCGGACTGGACCGCGACAGGAACAGAAGCGGCGCGAGTTGTTTTTAAAGACTTTCCGGCCTTTAGGGCAGCGAGACGTTCACGGTTGATTTTATCGGCGAGGGCTTGGCGACGCTTCAGATCTTCGGCACGGCGACGAGCAACCGAATCAAGGGTAGCAGCTTCTTCTTTTCCAGGTTTTTTAACATATTTTCGGTTCAAAGTCGTAGATCTTTGGACACGGAGATGGGACGCGGAACTGGAAAGGTTAGCTTTCGCGGCGTCGGAATTATTATCCATAAACTTTTTATTACCTCGCTTTTTATAGTTCTTATTTTAATAATAACATTAAGCGTATTTTAAAAGCAAGAGCTATTTTTTTCTAAGTTTTAATGGTATAATTTAGGTAAATGGACGAACGAGAACGAATACAAAAATTTCGTAAAATAAAAATTATTTTAACAGAAGCTTTTATGTTTCTTTCGATTATTTGTTTGGTGTTTTTTTTGACTCTGATTGTGACGGGATATAGTTTTAATCTTAGAAAACTTGGAACGGAGGAGGAGTTTATCGAAAGAACGGGACTCGTGCAGATTTCTTCTGTTCCGAGCGGAGCGACAATTGAGATAGATGGCGGGACACCACTTTTATTGAGAACCAATTCTAGTAAGGCGCTTAGTGTTGGGGAGCACGAGATTGTTTTGACGAAAGACGGATACGATTCTTGGAGAAAGAAAATTGAGACTAAGGAAGGACTTGTATATAGATTAACGTACCCGAGGCTGTTCCTTAGTGAGAGAACTCCGGAGGAGGTAGCGAAATTTGAAGGAATAAGTGTAACGACGGTTTCTCCGAACATGGAGAAACTGATTTTGGTGCAGAGCGGAAAACTATATATGATGGAACTTAATAATAATAGGACGACGGTTAAGTCGCTTGAGACGACAAAAACTAACGGGGCAGAGAAAACTAAGGCGGAGACGGTTTTGGAGAAAATTGAGAGTTTTGAGGAGATCGAGTGGAGCGGAAACAGTGAGAGGGTGCTTGCGAAGGTTAATGGTGAGCTGATGGTGATTAATATAAAGAATTTGGCCGAGTCGGTCGTGGTAAAAGATTTGACTGGAGAACTTCCCATAAAAACACTTAGGTTCGAGACGGAGGTCGGAGAGAGATTGATTATGTTGACAGAGAACGGTGAGCTTAGGGAGCTTGATTTGAGAGGAAAGAAAGTGAGCGAAGCACTTGTTTCTGGGGTGATTAGATTTGATAATGATGGAGAGAGGGTGGTCTATCTTTCTAAATATGAAAAGACGAAAGAAGATGAGAAGATTGAAGAAACGGTGAAGGAGCTGAGCGGAGACGAGGCGGAACCACAAGAGGAGTTCGGGTATCAGATTCGAGCTTATCGGATGGGGGCGGAAGACACTTATTTTGTCGCCGGAGTGAAAAGCGAGACGGCGAAAATTGCGACGATGAAATATTTCCAAGAATCGTTATTTGCGATTGCAACAGGAGAAGAGTTGGAGGTTTATGGCTCGGAGCGGTGGCCGGAAAAGAAGGGAGTGGTTGATAAGATTTTTGAAGGAGAGGTTGGATTTGAGGTTTTGAAGCTCGAAAAGAGAGGGGCGGGGATGGTGTTCTCGATGAGTGGCGAAGACGGGGTGAAGGCGGTATTCGATATGGAGGCCGGAATGTTGGCGAAATTGAGCGAAGCGGGAGTTAAGAGCGGTTGGGTGGATGAATTCTTGAGGTATGAGATTGATGAAAATGGAAAATTTGAGGTGGTGGATTTTGATGGGCTTAATCGGAGAGAGCTAGTTCAGGAGGGGGTAAATGAGAAATTTAGACCGGTGATTTCTGGGAAATGGCTATATTATTTTAGAGGCGAGACGCTTACGAGAGAGAAGATTAATTAAGGAACGCGAGGGGGTGATTGAGAAGGAAGATTCTTGGGGGCGTGATTTTGTATGGGGTTAGGGTTTGAACGAGACGGAGGTCGGGCAGAAACTTTATAAAGATTTACAAACTTTATAAAGTTTTATATACTTGTGGTTATGGAAGACTATAGTTTAAAACTACAAAAACTCCTTTCCGCGACGGGATGGTCGCAGGAAACTTTAGCTAAACATCTTGATGTTTCTTTTGTTTCGCTCAACAGTTGGGTAAACCAGAAGGCTTCACCACGGGAGGCTGCGCGCGAGAAAATCGATGAACTTGCGAGCGAGGTTCTCGGCGCGGACGCAATAGACGAAAATCGTCTCAAAGAAATGAAGAAGGCCGCCGAAGCAACACGGTGTTCAGCGAGGAAGCTGATTTCCGATAAAACCTTACTTGAACATTTTACGACATCCTTTACCTATCATTCCAATGCAACGGAGGGGTCGACTATGACGGAGAAAGATGTCGAGGCGGTTGTTTTTCAAAACCAAACGCTTAAGAATCGTACTTCTCTCGAACAACGCGAGGCGATAAATCATCAAACTGCTCTTTATTTTCTCCTTGACGAGCTTGAAGAACAGGGAGAAAACTTTGAATTTTCCGTGGATTTGATTAAGGCGGTCCATCTTCGACTTATGAACGGGATTATTTCTGATGCGGGGAATTTTCGGGAGCATGGGGTTCGGATTCGGGGTTCTTTTGTTCCGCTTGCGAACTATATGAAAGTTCCTGAGCTAGTTAAGCTTTGGTCGAAAAAGGCCAATGAGGAAACTTTGGACAAGATTCATGCTCTTGCTTCACTTCATGCGGAATTTGAGCGAATTCACCCTTTTTCCGACGGAAATGGGCGAGAGGGGAGGCTATTACTTTTTGCTATGGCGCTCAAATTTGGGCTTGTTCCGCCGGTGCTTCGGAAGTCTCGTCGACTAGCTTATTATAAATATCTTGAACTTGCCCAAACGCGGGATTTGTCTGATCCTTTGGAGCTTTTTATTTCCGAGGAGATTATTTCTACAGCCGAAAAACTTGGTATATAAAAGCCGGAGAAACTTTATAAAGAAACGTGGGTAACAAAAAAGTAGCTCGAAACGGCTACTTTTTTGTGGTGGTTTTCGATTACCAAACTTTGACGAGGAGTTCTCCGCCAAGACGATTCTTGACAGCCTCTTGCCCGGTCATGATTCCCTTGGAAGTTGAGATTAGAACGAGACCGCGGCCAGATTTGACCTTAGGGATTTCGTCAACGGCGACGTAG
>JAFWKB010000039.1 GCA_017511405.1 Candidatus Saccharimonadota bacterium | reverse complement strand
TGATAGTTTGGTCGAATATAATTTAAACAAAACTCGGAACGAGAATGGTGTGTCCAGGTCGACCCTTTCTAAGTGTTATACCGTAACAAATCCGATGCTTTCTTATACTGCGCTTTATTCTGCTTCGACGTCGGGACATTTAAATCAAGATTCTGGCAATTATCTTGAGATTGATGGCTCACGGTTGAATGGGAGAATTAAGAACACAAGAAAGAAGGCGGACGGGACTTGGGAATATGTTTATCCGAATTATTCGACTTATACTGCGACGTTCACGCACACTTTGTCGAGGACTAATTCTGCGGATGCAAAAGCGCCGTTTAGCAATACAACAAAAGCCTATTATAAAATATAGTACTCGCTTGATGGGGGTGGTTATACTAATTTGACTGGTGGGCAAGGAACTAAGGATTTTTCTTCGAGAAATGGTTCTACTACTATTACGAATACGCCTTCTTTTGAAAACTTAGATTATAATAATCGTGGACGTTATTTGACTTATTGTCAACGTTTGGCGTATTCTTCAACTGCTTATTACGAAACGGATTCGGCAAGGAGCTCTGGGAAAAATATTGTGATTAGTGGACCGGATTATGGTTCTTGGACTACTACGACTCCTGTTTGCGTCACAATTAAGAACCCGAGTTTTGAGGAAAGAGAGTCTGGAGTACGCACGCATGACATTATAGTTGACGGGAATCCTTCGCTTTATTCTGTCCAAAACGCCGTTCTTTCTTCGGGAAGTCTTTATAAAGTAAAAACGGTGGATGATATTTCCGTAACATTCGACCATTCGATTAAACGTAATGATAACAATGGTTCATTTGATGAAAGCCTTAACGGACAACAGATTAATGGGTCGGGGCCCGTGATTCGGTTCTCTACACAAAACGGGTCGATGTATGATTCGAGCGCTAGGTCTAATTTTACCGTGAAAACAGGATTTTATGGACGTGAACGGCTGACAAAGAACAATAGCATGAGTGGTCCGTCGACAATTGCTCCTTATGGCGCTGGACATGGTGGCGCGAATTGTGTGAATACTTCTTATTGCATCGATTTCTGGGCTTCTTCAAAAACCGTACCCGATCCAACTGTTTGGAATTCTTCGAACAATTCGGGAAGAACTACCTCTAATCTTGGGTATTCTAGCGGTCTTTATAGCGGAAATAAGATTATAAATGCTGGTGAAACCGTTCGAGTTTGTCATTCGACGGCGACAAATCCTGGAACATGGCAGGTGAATTATACTGATATTGAGCGTCGTGAGGCATATTATGGCCCGAACGGAAAAATAGTTGATAGCGTTTCTGCAAGTTATGTCTATGATCGGACAATCAAGAAATCTAATGCCGCGGAACGTACGGGTACGACGCTCCGAGATTCTGACCCTGCCTGCGTTGATCTCGTGCGCGATTATAATTATAAAGTTACCGAAATTACTGCTGCCGATGATTCGATTACGGATGGCGTAATTACTTCTGGCGAGACTATTAGTCCTTCTTTTAAGCTTACTACAGATGACGATGATGGGTGGAATAATATTGATAGCGTACATCGCGAATATAAGACTGGATTGAATAATAGCCATGTCATTTTGATTAAGTATGCAATCGGAAGCGATGTTGATCCTAATGACCCTGCGCTTAATTCGATTATCCAGGGCAATGTTCGTTATTCGGCTTCAGATTTGTGTGGTTTTTATAGAAGTAGCGGTTTACTGGTTTCTTCAGCCCATTGCGAAACTTCTGATCAAGGTACGGGATTGTCCCTGAATGGTACTCAGGTCTATAGCCTGAATACGTCTACCGAGGGAAATTATACACCAGCGTCATTTCCCGCTTGGACGCTTGGAATCGGGGAGAAATTCTGTGTAGCAATTGCGGTTACGAAATACAGCAGTACGAGTTCCGACGCGTTTATTTCTGCTTCAACTTGTGGTACTATTGCTAAGAAGCCTACAGTGCATGTGACTGGTGGCGGAGTCGGGACGAATGGGGGGATTAAGACTTCTGTCACTACAACAACTAATGATTCGGGTAAAAAGACAAGGTATGGTTCTTGGGCAGATTTGGATTTGATTGCCGGTAAGGCTATTGTTAACATGACTTCTGGGAGTGGCGTGAGCGCTAAACCTACGACTACAAGTTTCCCTTGTGACCTCTCCAAACTTACAATTGCGAATAATGAGTGCAATGGCTCAGCTACGAAGCTTGGATATTCATCCATCAACCTTAATGTTGAATTAGCTAAAAAGCTTCAATCTAAATATGGTTCTGGGCTTCTTTCCTTCAATGGGAGTGGATTAATTAATCTTGATCAGAATTTCTTCAGTAACAACAATACGAACGAGGCGCTCAGGGCGGTCAATTTAGGTGCGGTTTCAGGTCTATCTGCTCCGATTTACATTCATACCGATGGCGATATGTTGATAACTAGCAACATCATCATGCAAGATAGTCCTACATCTTTGGCTTTTGCTTACCCAGTTATTCTTTCAGCGGAGGGAAAAATAAGTATTTCTGAAGACGTTGAGAGGTTGGATGCTTGGTTGGTCGCCGGCACAACAATCGATACTTGTACAAATTCCAATGGAGTCTCGTATAACATTTCTGATTTTACTTCTGATGTCTGTGCCAAACAACTTAGAATTAATGGTCCGGTGATTGGAAATAGAGTTGACTTTAGGAGGACTTATGGTGCGGACCTTAGCAACCCAGACCCACAGTATATCGAATCCGCTGGGGACGAGATAGATTTTAACACGATTTTCTATTTGTACCTTGCTTATGAAGCAAATAACGTAATGCAGCCGAAGACAACTTATGCGCGTTCTCTTGCGCCGAGATATTAGTACAAAACAGCGGAAGCTAGAGAGAAAAGTTGTTCGTTTGAGTTGAAGAGTTTGAAAATGGCGATTTTGGCGGCTAGTTCTCCGGACCACATGTTTAGCGGCGAGTAGGATGTTTTATCGATCGGAATCGTGATAACATCTCCGGAGGACGCACAAATTATTTCTCCTTCGTGGAACGTAAGAATAGAAAATGGATATGAAAGCGTGAATTTGTGGATTGCTTCGATAATTGGAAAGAGTGGTTGCGAAAGAAAAAGAGCTTTAGGATAGTAGACGGCTCGGAAGAGTTTTTGTAGCTGCGATAGCGTGAGAACGAAAGTCATGTTATTTTGTTTGGAGATATCGTTAATACTTTCGAGCAATAGATCTACCGCATCGCGTGTAAATAAAAGCGGCGTGTTTTTGGAGTTTTCTACCATTTCTGCTATGGCAAGGGCTGTTTCTGAGTTCTTCGATAAATCACCGAGAAAGATACTGTAGTTATATGCTTTAAGAGATTCTTTTAGTTCCGGTGAACGTTTAAATGAACCGGATTCGGTGCTTTCGAAAAATTGAAAGTTTTCTAGCGGCGGAAGTTTAGTTTTAAGTGCGTCCGGGAAAAAGAGTTTGACTGATTTTACGAACGGGAGATTGCGATTGATATATTCAGCTGTTTTAATCTCGGTTGAAAACGAGGAAGCATTCCCGCCGATAATAGCGATTTCTCCGTTTTTTTGTTCGGGGAGATTCCAGACTAAATCTTTAACTTTTTTTGTGTTTTCGCCATTTTTTTGCCAATATTTTGCTTCTTTTTGCATTTAAATCTCCAATTCAATCGAAACTGGACAATGGTCGGAACCGAGATAGTTCTCGTAGATTTCGGCAGATTTTAGATTTTTTTTGAGTGATTCTGAGATAAAAAAGTAATCAATGCGCCAACCCACATTATTTTCTCTCGCTTTTCCCCAATGGGACCACCAAGAATAACGTTTTGAGGTCGGATGTTCGAGACGAAATGTATCGATAAAGCCGTCAGCTAGAAGGTTCGTAATTCCCTGTCTTTCTTCGTCTGTAAAACCAGCGTTTTTGTGGTTTGTATCGGGGCGGGCGAGATCAATTTCCTCGTGCGCTGCGTTAAAGTCGCCGCAAGTGATGACGGGCTTCTTGTGAGATTCAAGTTTTTTTAAGTAATTCTTGAAGCTTGGATCCCAGGTTTGTTCGCGAAGCGAAAGACGAGAAAGGTCGGGTTTTGAGTTTGGTGTGTAGACATTAACTAGAAAGAAATTTGGAAATTCAGTTGTTAATATTCTGCCTTCCGTTGAGGCGATTAGCATTTCTTCATCCGTGAAAAGCCCTTTTTCAAATGTTTCGTAATTTGGGAATTTTTCTTTCTTAACCATGGTCATTGTCCCTGAGTAGCCCGAACGATCGGCGGGATTCCAGAATAGGTCATAGCTTTCGGATAGTTCGAGAGTATCTATTGGCGAGAGCTGACCTGGTTTACACTTGATTTCTTGGAGACAGAGAATATCAGGTTGTTCTTTCTTGACGAATTCCTGAAGTGCTCCTTTTCTCAAAACGGCGCGCAACCCATTTATGTTCCAAGAAAAGAGTTTTATTTTTTCGCTCATTAAAATCTTCCTCTTCCAATATCACGTTTTTTAATTGTTTCTCTTTTGTCGTATTTCTTTTTTCCTTTTCCGAGTGCAACAACAAGCTTAATGTGGCGACCGCCTGCTAGGAGTTTTGTTGGGACGATAGTTGTTCCGGAAATTTTTTCACGTTCAAGACTCTTGATTTGTTTTTTTGTAGCGAGGAGACGTATACTGCGCGCGGTTTCTGCGCCTAGTGTAAGATTATTAAGCCATAGCTCATTGTTTCTTATAGTTACAAATGAACCTTTGAGTTGGACATGGTGGTCGCGTATTAAACGCACCTCGGGGCCAGAAAGCGACATGCCACAAACAAGCTCATCACCTAAAGTATAATCATAGTGAGCTCGGCGGTTGACAGTTACGGTATCAGGTTTTTTAACTTTTTTCATATTTAGTTTATATTATACACCAACAGTACGTTCATTCGGACAACTCGTCAAAACTTCGGCGATTTTGTCATGCTCTGCTTGAGACACCCAGAGAGAGTATTTATATTTTACGGATACTTGTCGTGCTACATATGCGCAGCGAAAGGAGACGTTTGATGGCAACCAAGTCGCTGCATCTCTGTCGGATTTTCCTTGATTCGTTTTAGCATCAACGGCAAGAAGATTAAGTGGGTCTGTGGCGAGGTTGTATCTTTCTTCTTTTGTCAGATTTTGTGCGCCTTTCTGCCATGCGTCGGATAATGCGACGACGTGGTCGATTTGGATTCCTGAAGATAAATCGGATTTTTGATAAAAAATAAGGTGCTTGCCGGTATATGGCTCGTCATATTCTCCTGAGACAACCGTGCAATTATCTTTGGACGAAATAACTGCCGATTCACCAAGCTCGCGTTTAATGATTCTTTGGCGGAGTGAACATCCGTCAATTGTTGGCCACGAATTATAGAACTCCGTGCGAGCATAGCCAGTTTTAGGCGCACGGCCTTTTATGGCAAGTTTTTCCAGAACATCTTTAGCGAGTGGCTCTTTAGAACTTGTTTCTCCTAGAGGGGAGAGCTCCGAATCTTGTGGCGATGAATTCGCAACAGGCTCGGCGGCTGTGGATTCGGGCGTCTCGACTTTTGTTATCTTTTTTTGGTACGAATTTGGATTCAGGTATAACAAAAAAGAAATAGCCACTAGACAAACGGTAGCGGCTATTATTCTTTTTTCTCGCGATTTCATGTGCTAATTATAGCACTTTTCGCTTGTGTTTAACTAGGAATAGTTGTTTTCAACAGCGATGGATGGCCCCATTGTTGTTGTGATAAAAATAGATTTTACGTAGTTTCCTTTCAAGGAAGCCGGTTTCTGATTCTTGAGAGAATCGAAGAATACATTTGCATTCTCGAGGAGTTTATCTGTCCCAAAAGATGTCCTTCCGAGTCCGATATGGACGATAGATTGTTTGTCGACGCGATATTCTACTTTACCAGCTTTTGCTTCTTTGACGGCTTTTTCAATATCGTTTGTGACGGTCCCGGCTTTAGGATTAGGCATTAAACCTTTCGGGCCGAGCATACGAGCGTATTTTCCGAGTTTAGGCATATAAGCCGGAGTAGAGATTAGGACGTCGAATTCGATTTGGCCTTTTTCTAGACGTTTGAGGAATTCAGCATCTTCAGCTATGTCAGCACCGGCAGCGGCAGCTTTTTTGGCCTCATCGAGCGGCGCAAAAACAGCAACACGGACTGTTTTGCCGTTTCCGTTAGGCAGGACAACTGTCGTACGGATATTTTGATCGGCTTGACGTGGATCGACGCCAAGGCGAACGTGAGCTTCGACCGTTGCGTCAAATTTCGTCGGATTGGTTTTGATTGCTAGGTCGATGGCATCTTTGAGAGTGTAGAATTTGCCTTTTTCAATAAGCTTGTAGGCTTTTTGATAATTCTTGCCACGACGCTCGATAAGCGGGCGGGTAATCGGAGCGGCACCTTTAGGTTTGGCTGCTTCTTCGGCTTCTTTTTCGGCGCGTTCAATTTTACGAGCTTGGCGCTCTTCTTCGGCTTTTACTTCCTCGATATGTTTTTTAGATTTTTTACCAGATTTGGCAAATTTTTCTTCTTCTACGACTTCCGTCGTCTCAGCAGTTTCGATGTTTTTTTCATCTTTGGCTTCTGTCATTTTCATCCTTTCTGTGGTAATAACGGATTATCTCCTCCCAACATTGATTATAGTCTTTATATTTTAGCACAAAAATACCTCTTTTTCAAGAGGTATTTAAGTTATCCATCAGTTAGTCGACGACTTCAACACCCATAGAGCGAGCAGTGCCGGCGACAACTTTTACTGCTCCATCGAGGTCAATTGCGTTAAGCTGCTTCATTTTCTTTTGCGCAATTTCTTCGAGCTGAGCGCGGGTAATTTTACCTACCTTTTCAGTGTTTGGTTTTCCGGAACCTTTTTCAAGTTTGATTGCTTCGCGAATCAAATCGTCTACAGGTTGACCGAGGCAAACCCAGTCGAAAGTTCTATCATCGTAAACTCGGATATGGACGATTACATTTTTGCCCATAAACTCTTTCGTTGCTTCGTTGAAAGGGTTGATGAATTCCATCATGTTTAAGCCCCATTGACCAAGAGTAGAGCCAACTGGAGGTCCAGCCGTAGCTCTTCCGCCGGGAACACGAAGCTTAAGATTCCCAATAACTTTTTTTGCCATAATATTTCCTTGAAAGATTAATTTCTATTAATCGGTGCGTAACTTGTATATTATATCTAAATTTTGGAAACTTGTAAAGCATCAAGCTCAACGGGCGTTTCTCGGCCGAACATCGAAACCATGACTTTAAGTTTTCCTTTTTGGCCATCAATCTCAGAGACAGTTCCGTCAAAACCCTTGAAGGGTCCGTC
>JAFWKB010000038.1 GCA_017511405.1 Candidatus Saccharimonadota bacterium | reverse complement strand
TCTCACTATATTTGAAGAACGAAGGCGAATCTAGCGATAAGTACGTCAAGCTAGCAGATTATGACATTCCAACTCTCAGCCCAGGTGATACCTACCAACTTGAGTTAGATCTTCCGGCAGCCGACTACAATAACCCTCACACCTACGTACTAGGCGCTACTAGCCGCAACGACGATTATGCCGACATCGGTGTTCAGTCAGAATATGTAGTCGATGCCAGCGAAGGTCAAGTCCAAATAACTAATCTGAAATACGATTTTCACAATCATGGCAACCGAGATGCCTACACCGTAACCGCCAAATCACTAGGCCCAGGTCACAAGAGCGGAAAGTTAGTATATTATAATACGGTTGATAAAACAATCTATAAAGAGGTTCCTTTCTCTGATTTAGCCCCCGGTAGTGAAATTGTTGACACTATTGAAAACCCAGATGCCATGCTAAGCGCTAACCATGAGTATCTTGCCGTACGCATTGCAAGTGCTGCCGACGAAGCTAACAACAGTGATAACTGGCCAACCGACAAGTTCCGTCATTTGGAACTTCTACCAGCATGGTTTACGAGTTATATAAATAAAGTCGGTGGTCGTAGCGCGGAAAAGATTGATATTATCGTACCAGATACCGGGAAATATACAAAAGTTGTTTCGGCGGGGCTTAGTAGTGCGACATTGGCAGTAGTCGCTTCGATGGGGGCATTATGGTTCGTAAGCAGAAGAAAAAAATAATCCTTGCCGTAGGCTCATTTCTCCAATATTAGTCCTAAAAGTCGCGGCTATAAGCCGCGCAGTCCCCCCTCTACTGCACCGCCTGATTCCTTGCTTCGTTTCTTCTAGAGCTCTCCGCGGCCTTCCTTTTTCGGCTATGTTGTTAGACGGCCTCCGCTAGTATTTAAGAATTAAACGAGAAGAAGCGAAGTTGACCAAAAAAGTCAACGAATTTGAAAAGAAGAGTATAATAGATAGTAGAAAAAACACAGATTAAATAAAAATGACCAGCTCTAGTATTTCACCGAGTAAAAACTCTGCCCTTAAACTAATTTTCGACCTAGACAACACTTTACTCTTCATGTCGGATGAATGGTCAGAAGCTTTCAGTAATTTTGTAAAAAGATTCGATTTGCCCATTTCCGTGAAGGAATTTTATTTCGCCATATCAGAAATGGAAAGGCAAAACCCGGATAAGTATATTACAAAGGAACTCTTCACGAAGATTATTCAAGAAAAAGTGACACCTAGATTTGACGATAAGGCATGTGACGGTTTTCTAGAAGGCTACGCCAAAATTCCGCTAGTAGATGTCGATACTATTCAAGACACACTTGCCTACCTATCAAATAAATACGAGTTAATTGCCTATTCTAACTGGTTTACAGATAATCAAATTCTAAGATTAAAATTAAACGGGATGGAAAAATACTTCAGTAAAATATGGGGCTGGGATCTTTTGCCCGTCAAACCATCCCGCAGGGGTTTGGCAAAAATCATAGGAAATAACAACGTGAAAGATTACATTTTTATAGGCGACAGCCTTGACTGCGACATCAGATTGCCAGATTCTATTGGTATGGGAACAATATTTTTAAACCAAAAAAATATCCCTCAAAATCAATTCCGAGAAGTCAAAAGCATAAACAAACTAGAAGATATTTTGTAATCCCCAGCGCATTTATTAAAGGCTCTATAAAAACAAAATAAGACCCTTCAGGTCTAAATTTCTTACGCTTTGTGATTTTATGGTGATCTCTGCGAGAGTCGAACTCGCATTGACGGGATGAAAACCCGTTGTACTAACCGTTATACTAAGAGACCAGTACCGACTAATTATATCAAACTTTATTCTGTTTGGCAAGTATACTTAAACTCGACGGTATAATCCTTCGTCCCATAAGGCGCTACTGGATAAAACCTTGCGCTCGTCTCGTTTTTATCGCAAGAAAAATGTTCCTTCTCGAAATACTTCTTATAAGCGCTATTCTTTCCGTTTTGATAAAGAAGAAGCTGTCTTAAAGTCGCCGGCTGGAGTCCAGTTTTTGAATAAATCTCCATTCTTTGTTCATACACCTCCGGACTAAGCGTCTCGATAAATTTCGGGTAATAATAATTCTCATAGTATTCTTTCGCAATTTTCTCAAATTTCCGATGGGCAATCATTTCGTCGTTGAAAAATACCGCAACAACAACCGAAAGGATCACCATAACCGAAGAAATCACAATCCCGGCTATTACGATTTTTCTCGCCATTACAGAACTTCCACGTTTTTTTACGCGAGAATTCATTTTTGCCGAAATAGCCGACTTGGGAACTCGTTTAGTCTTTCTCATATTGTAATTTTAACATAATCATTGTAGAAAATCCACTTTTTATGCTAAGATTAAAGTATGAGTAAACTTTTCAAACGTACGAAAATCTTGGCGACTATCGGTCCCGCCACGATGTCTAAAGAAGCTGTGACCGAACTCATCATGGCCGGCGTAAACGGCTGTCGTCTTAATTTCTCTCATGGAAACTATCTTGAACGCGATGAACAGATTGCCTGGATTCGTAACGCTGCCGCCAAAAAAGGTCGTTCTGTCTCTATCCTTCAAGACCTTCAAGGTCCAAAAATCCGCCTCGGCGAAATAAAAAACAACCACCTCGACCTTAAAACTGGCGACGAGCTAATTCTTGATTCTGCACTTAAAACCCATGACGGTGGAAAAACTATCCCCGTCCAATATAACCTCGCTGAAAAAATCAAAGTCGGCGAACCTCTTTTTATGTTTGACGGAAAGATTAAAAGCGAAGTAACGGAAATTGTCTCTAAAACCGCGATTAAAATCCGCGTTTTAAACGACGGTTTCATTATGTCTAAAAAAGGCCTCAATCTTCCTGATACCGATTTTGGTGGTGATATCATCACGGAAAAAGACATGGCTGATATCGAATTTGGCGCCTCGAGAGACTTTGACTATGTCGCGCTCTCTTTCGTTCAAAATGCCGGTGACATCGATAAACTCCGTCAAATCCTTCTTTCTCACGGCTCAACGGCCCAAATTATCGCCAAAATCGAAACCAAAAAGGCCATAGAAACCGACAAAAACCTCGAAGAAATCGTTGAGGCTTCTGACGGGATTATGGTCGCTCGTGGTGATATGGCTGTCGAAGCTGGCGCCGAGGTTGTCCCGATTGTCCAGAGAAAACTTGTCGCTCTCTGTCGTAAGCACTCTAAACTTTGTATAATCGCGACTCAAATGATGGGTTCTATGGTTGATAATCCTGAACCTTCCCGTGCCGAGGTTTCCGACGTTGCCAATGCCGTTATTCAAGGTGCTGACGCCGTCATGCTTTCCGACGAAACTGCCAACGGCAAATATCCTCTCGAGGCCGTCCGCGCCATGAAAAAAGTCATCCTCTATACTCAAAACCACTCTAAAATTCTCCCCGTTGAGGTTGATACGACTGGCGTTTCTATGACTTACGACGCTATCTCTTCCGCTGTTGCTCGTCTTTCCGAAAAAATCGACGCCGATGTTATCGTTTGCCAAACCGCAACCGGCGCAACCGCCGCTGCTCTCGCTGCTGAGCGTCCTAATGTTCCGATTATCTCAGTTACCTCGAACACTCGCGTTGCTTCTCAACTCGCCCTGACTTATGCAAACGCTGCCTTTGTCCGACCTTTCACAAGTGACTATGGTATCGACCTCGCTCGCGAGCTCAAAAACTCCGGCTATCTAAAACCTAAAGATGGAAAAGATGAACTTCTCGCCGTGGTTATTTCCGGCACAACTGGTCGCGAACATGGCACCGACACCATCAAAATCCGCCAAATCTAATTAACAGCAACTCAGAAAAGGTACAGTTTATGGAAAACAAGCTTAGCGTGAAAGACGCAAAAATTAGAAACCAAATCGTTCTCGTTCGCACCGACTACAACGTTCCCATAGAAAACGGTGAAGTCGCCTCGGATTTTCGGATTCGTGCTTCTCTCCCGACTATTGAATTCCTCCTTAAAAAAGGCGCTAAAAAAGTTATTTTGATTTCTCATCTCGGCCGTCCCGAAGGAAAAAAGACTAAGGATCTCTCCCTGAAGCCCGTTGCTTTGAAGCTTGCCGAGCTTCTCCCCGGCGTTCCGGTTGAATTTGTTGATGATGTTTCTGGCCCTGATGTTGAAGATGCTGTTTCTGGTCTCAAGAAAGGCGGCGTTCTCCTCCTGGAAAACCTCCGTTTTTACCCTGGAGAAGAGAAGAACTCCGAGGATTTTATCCGCGAAATCATCGACACGACCGGTGCGACCGTCTATGTCCAAGATGGCTTTGCTGTCATCCACCGTGCCCACGCTTCGACTTCCGCCGTCTCTAAACAACTTCCGATTTACGCCGGACTTCTCCTAGAAAAAGAAATTTCTAACCTCGAGAAAGTCCTAAAAAGCCCCAAAAAACCTCTTATGTTGATGCTAGGCGGAGCAAAAGTTGAAGATAAGACTCCTCTAATTAAAGCCTTCAAAAATCTCGCCGACCATATCTGTATCGGCGGAAAGATTGCTGCTGATGGCCTCCCTAAAGAAATCCTCGACGATCCCGCTCTCAAAGAAAAGCTTTATGTTGCTAAAGATTTTGACACGGATTCAGAAGGGAACAAACTCGACTGCGGACCTCTCTCTACTCATAAATTTATAGAAACCGCCAAAAATTCCAAAACTGTTATCTGGAACGGACTTCTCGGTAAAGCCGAAGATCCTGCTTTTGCTACCTCCTCCGAAGCTTTTCTTAAGACTCTCGGGGAATCTCCTCAAATCACCTCAATCATCCTTGGCGGCGATACAACTGGTTTCGCTGAAGAAACCCTTAAATCTTCTCCCGAGCTTTCCTTCTCATTGCTTTCGACTGGCGGTGGTGCTGCGCTCGAATATCTTGCGGGAAAATCTCTCCCTGGTCTCGAAGCAATAGAAAATACAATTTAACAACAAAAACCCAAAGGCTTTCGTCAAGCCATAACGACATTTTAGCATAACCGCTATAATTTGTCAAGTATGGGCTCATTTTTCTCACTCCTTACCTCTTTTCAATCATAAATATCTATGTTAAAATTAAGAGCGAACTTTTATTTTAATGTCTAAAAAATTTAACAAGGAAATATATGGCAAACGTTGTCAAAGACTTATCAAAATTCCGCAATATCGGTATCATCGCCCATATTGACGCCGGAAAAACCACCACTTCCGAAGCGATTCTTTATCGTACCGGTCTTAAACACAAAATCGACCTCGTTAAGGGCGATACTGGCGGTGCTACGACCGACTGGATGGAACAGGAAAAAGAGCGCGGTATTACTATTACCTCCGCTGCCGTTACAGCCTACTGGAAAGGTCACAAAATTAACATCATCGACACCCCGGGCCACATCGACTTTACCGCCGAGGTCGAGCGTTCTCTCCGTGTTCTCGACGGCGCCGTTGTTGTATTCGATGGAAAGATGGGTGTTGAGGCTCAGTCT
>JAFWKB010000037.1 GCA_017511405.1 Candidatus Saccharimonadota bacterium | reverse complement strand
GTCGAAACTCCCGGACAAGACAAAATCAACATCGCAAAAACCTTTGGAGCTCTCCTTAAAGATCGGTTCAAAAAGGATCCCCATTTCTATTTCTTCTCTCCTGATGAGACGACCTCTAATCGCCTCAGCGCCGTCTATGACGAACAAAAACGTGCTTGGTCTCTTCCGAACGAAGATTTTGATCTCCCTTCCTCCGACGACGGCCGCATTGTTGAACTATTGAGCGAAAACACTCTCTTTGCTGCTCTCGTTGGCCATCTTTCTAACGGCGAACAGGGAATGATGACCTCCTACGAATCCTTCTTCTCAATCATCTATTCTCAAATTCTCCAACAAATAAAATTCTACAAACAAATGGACACCGTCTCCTGGCGGAAGCCCTGGCCCGCCGTTAATCTCCTCTCGACTAGTCATTGTTGGCGTCAAGATCATAACGGCTACACTCACCAATCTCCGGCTTTAATTTCCGCTCTTCTCGCCGTTCCAGGGAACAAGGTCAACTGCCTCTTTCCGATTGACGATGTCTCCGCCGAAGAAACCTTTTCCTATATGCTATCTTCGGAAAATGTTGTAAATTTGACAACGTTTGATAAAAACGATAATCCCCGTTGGATTGATTCTTATCATGCCAAGTTTCTCTTCGACAACGGAGGTGCCAGTATTTTCCAATTCGCCTCTGACGATAATCCTGAGCTTGTTTTAACTGCAGCCGGCGACATTCCGACTCGAGAAATGCTCCGTGCAATAGAAATCGTCAAAAAATCTCTCCCTGACCGCCGCCTCCGTTTTGTTGGGATAAATTCCCTAACCTACGGGAAAATCGGCACAACTAGCGTCTCGCTCTCTCAAGATAAGTTTAACGACCTCTTTACTTATGAGCGCCCTCTTATCGCCGCCTTTCACGGCTATCCTGACGCCTTAAAATCCATCTTAAAAAACTATACCTCCCGCGACCATATTTCTGTCCACGGCTTCGAGGAACAGGGAACTACGACTACTCCGCTCGAGATGCTTTCCCTCAACCACTCTTCTCGCTATAACCTCGCCGCCGACATTTTTGAAACTCTCGGCCGCCCTGACCTCGCCGACCGCGAGCTCAAACGTCTTGAAGAAAACCGCGACTATGCTAACCTTTTCGGGGTTGATCGTCTCCCGCTTAACTAAAACAAAACCATAAAAAAGCCCCCGAATAGGGGGCGAGACTCAGCAGTATTTCCTTTGTTTGGCGTGCTCCGCCTTTTCTTTAATAGTTTCACGGAACACCTCAAGGAGTTCGGAAAAATTCTCTTCTTCCTGAATCAACTCGAGCCTTACGGCGCAAAACAGCAGCGTCAACGACGCATCGTCAATCTTAGGGAAAATCCACACTAAAGCTAAAGTTGGCACCGCCATAAAAAGCATCCAAAGAGCCGGAGATAAAACGTCTCCCACCCCGAAATAAAGAGCCTGAACAGCTAACCAAATGGCGAAAGTCCAAATTCTCGCTTCCTTGAGCTTCTTTAGACTTTTTGTCGCCTGTCGTATCTCCGACATGAGCTCGACTGCTTCTACTACAATTTCTTCTTCTGACCGAACCTGGTCCGGACGTAACTGCTTAATCAGATAATCATAATCTGATTCAAGTTTGTTCTCTTTCATCTCCAAAATCTTCTTTGCGACTTTCCCTCTGGACATCATCACAACCCCTCCTTCTACTGTTTTTTGCCGTTGTTAAGGTACTATACTTTCATTATAGCACACTTTCTCAAAAAAGTCAAGCTTAAACTCAATCAAATTCGCTTTTAACTGATTGCTTTTATGCTATAATCTAAAGAGATATGGATAATTTTTCTAAAGCTCCCCGTCCGCCCTCAAAGCATAATCCTTCTTCGAGCTACGACATTTTTTCAAAACCTAACTCTTCTTTCGACTCTTCCGCTATCCGTCCGCCCTATTCCGCCTGGGAAACCCTCTCCGAAACCCCCTTCGCTCCTCCCGCTCTTCATCTTGAAGATTCCACGATTATTAATATGGACAATCCTTACTCCCCCTATAAACTCGAGGCCGACCGAACTCTTGCCAAGCTAGGAGAAGATTCCAAAGCCTGCTGGGACATCGCCTTGAAAGACTATAAGGAGAAAGCCGAGAGCTTCCATTCGACTTTTGGTGATTTTGACTCTCCTCGTCGCAAAGAGGCGATTCTTCGCGCCGCCCGCGCCTTCGAAATTTCCGGCTCCTCTAAACCTAGTTACTCCGCTCTCTGCCGCGTTTTTTCGAACATGATTTGCGATTCTATGGATATCCCTAAATCCTTCCGTCCTCAAGTTATTATGCATGATCCGAAAGAGCGTCCTCGCGTTTCTGTCGTCACTAAAAAACGAGTCGATAAAGAAACTGACGGGCTTCATAGTCGCGCTTGCGCTCTAGAAAACGCTCCCCCGGGCGGTATTATCGAACTTTTCCCCAAATCCCTCAAAACCAAGGCTGGGATTTCTAACCTTTTCCAAACTGTCGCTCACGAAACTTTCCACGCCTACCAAGACATCATTGCCGAGCATAAAGAATACCGCATTAATCCGACTTGGGGCGACACTAAACGCGGTTTTGTTTATCGCCATGGAAAAGAGCATTATATAGAGTCGAGTCAAGATTACGAAGGCTATAAAAAACAACCCGTCGAGCGTTCCGCTGAAAATTTCGCCGTAACAATTACGCCCGTCTTTGAGAATATCGTGCGTTCTGCCGAAAAATACACGCATGGACGTCGCCACTACGTCGGAAACACTCTTACGGCTCCCCAAGGAAACTCCCCTTCTCGTCCCGCCGCTCGCGGCAACCTCTCTCCTCCTAAGAAATCCTTTGAACTCGATATCCCGAATTTTCTTATTAAAAATTAACCAGAAAGGCCAATATGAACCCTAACGAAAGAGATACTAAAAAAGCACTTGACTACATTCTTGCCGAAGAAAACCCCGACGAAGATGTTGCGAACCAACTCCTCTTGAAAGTTTCCAAATATAACGATATCTTTCGCGAATTTCTCCTTTGGATCGATTCTCGCACTTTCCCTCCTCAAAATGTCGCAATTCCCGTTAAATCCGGAAACTACACCGCTAAAGATATCCACGATTTAAACCCGAAATTCTCTGGTCTCGGAGTTTACAATTTCCTCGTTACTCTCCGTGACAACCCCGCCTTCGCCGAAACCGCCATCAAATCCGGCTTCCCTGTCGTTTAGTCCCTTTTCTGTGCTATAATTTTCTTATGAAACTATCTGAAGAACTCATCTGGCGCGGTTTTTCCGCTAAAACAACTTTATCCTCCCCTGAACTCCTTGATTCTCGCGAGCCGAAAAAGTTTTATTGGGGCGCTGACCCGTCTGCCGATTCCCTAACAATCGGAAATCTTGCTGCTCTTATGATGTGCGCCTGTTTTGTTCGTCACGGCTACGAGCCTTATCTTCTTGTTGGCGGAGCTACCGGTCAAATTGGCGACCCGAAAGAGAATGGCGAACGTGACCTGAAACCTCTTTCTGAGATTGAGTTCAATAAAGCCCGAATCAAGGCTCAAGTTTCCCGAATTATCAACACTAAAAATGCTAACTTTGTTGATAATCTTGATTGGTTCAAAGATATAAAACTTCTCCCTTTCCTCCGCGAAGTCGGAAAAACCTTTTCGATGACCCAGCTTCTCGATCGTCAATTTGTCCAAAATCGTATCGGAGAAGGTGGCTCCGGAATCTCTTATGCAGAGTTTTCTTACACTTTGATTCAAGGTTATGATTTTCTCCATCTCTACCGCTCCTATGGCGTATCTCTCCAACTCTGCGGTGCCGACCAATACGGCAACTGTGCCTCTGGCATCCACCTAATCAAGCGCCTTGAGAATGCTGATGCTGATGTCTGGTCAACCCCACTCGTTATCGACCCAGTTACCGGTAGGAAATTTGGCAAGTCTGAAGGAAATGCCGTTTGGCTCGCTTCTTCCCCGGAAACTCGCCCTTCTGGTGAACTCTCCGAGAACTATACATCTATTTTCGATTTCTACCAATTCTGGCTCGGCCAACCCGACTCTTCCGTCGAATATCTCCTTAAAATCTACACTCTAATTGAGAAACCAGAGCTTGAAAAACTGCTCGAAGAGCACGCAAAGTCCCCAGAAAAACGTCTCGCCCAAAAGGCCCTTGCTCTTGGTGCAACCTCTGTTGTTCACGGCGAAGAAAACGCTAAAGCTATTGAACGTTTAACCTCTATTCTTTTCGACAAAACGGCCGATTTTTCTGCCCTTTCTTCTGAAGATTTCTCCTCCTTTGCTCAATTTCTTCCTTCGACCGAAAAGGGAAGAACTCTCCTCGAAGCTCTCGTGGAAACCGGCCTTTGCTCGTCTAAAACCGAAGCAAGAAAAGACCTTAAAAACCATGCTATCTCTGTAAATGGAGAAAAAACCGCCGAAGAAACTTTAATTTTGAACGAGCCTTGTCTCCTCAAGCGCGGCAAGAACAAATTTGCAATTATCCATTAGCCTCTTGCAAAAACCAGTATTTTATGATACAATATAATTGTATCTGTTAATTCAGAATTGCACCTTGATAGGAGGATGTCTTATGAGTATGTTACGTCCCGTTTGTTGCGAAATGAACTGTGTGAATTATTTACATAATCACCCCGACGCATATCCGGAAGAGCTCGAGCAGCCTGAGAGAATCTCGGATCATAACGCCCGCGGACTCTATCGCAGGCTTCGTCGCTCGCTTAAAACCAGCAATAGCGAAGCGTTTGTTGAAGTTTTGGACGAAATTGTTTCGAAAAAACTCGACCATCTCGTGTTCGGAACTTTGTTCGAACACCTGGATGAGTTTGGCCTTGTACTTGAAATAACCTCCAACGGACTGAGCTTCTTCGACACCGTAGCAATTGCCCTGAAAAATTATGCTAACCGCAATCCGCTTTGGGGTTACCTCTCCGAAGAAATGTCTAAAAGAGTTTTGGTTTCACGCCTCTCGCGTAAAAAAGTCGAGTGGCTTCCCGCTCAAAAGCCGGTCAAATACTATGCGGACGACTTCTTTTGTAACTTCCTTGGAGGCAAAAGTTATAGTCCGAGTTTAATAAAATATATCTCGGAGTATGATTTCAACGAAGAGCTTCACACGGGCCACCTCATGGATTTAGATTTCTTAGATAAAATCTATAGGCCTACTATGAAAGAAGACCGGAGCCTTGTAATGCTGCATATCGAACATCTCCTGTCATCAATCATCTCTATATAACTAAAGCCCCGCAAGGGGCTTTTAAGCTTGACTTTTTTACTTAAGCGTGATATAATTTAGAGATAATGGATGCTCAAAAAAATCCCACCACTCCTAAAGGAATTATCGGCTCGACAGAGTACGTTTCTATTGGTCGGCTCGGACATTATGAAAATATCCCCGCCAAAATCGATACTGGTGCCGATTCTTCTTCGATTTGGGCTTCCAAAATCCAAATTACAAAAGACGGTCTTTTAGAGTTCGTTCTCTTCGACGAAGGCTCCGAATTCTATACCGGAAAAGTCTTTAAGAGGAAAAACTACAAAGTTGCCGTTATCCGTTCCGCTACGGGCGAAGAGCAAATTCGTTACCGCACTCATCTCCTCCTAACTATCAAAGGCAAAAAGATAAAAGCTCTTTTCAACCTTTCCGACCGTTCTAAAAACAATTTCCCGATTCTAATCGGTCGCCGAAGCATCTCCGGAAAATTCCTTGTTGATACCTCTATAAAATCCGTTCCGAACCCCCCGAAAAACCCCAAGACCAGCCCTCTAAACGCCGAACTTAAGAAAAACCCCCGAGAATTCTACCTAAAACATATTAACAATAACTCTAATAATGATTAATTCAACGAAAGGAGATTTATGAAAATTGCAATTCTTTCTAACGGCAATGCTAACTACTCCACGAAGCGTCTTGTTGAAGAAGCGAAAAAACGCGGTCACGAAGTAAAGGTAATTAAATACAAAAATTGTTATCTTTCCCTTGATGACAAACACCCTGATATTTATTATAAGGGTAAAAAACTTGAAGGCTTCGATGCGATTTTACCAAGAATTTCCAACAACATGACCCGCTATGGTTGTGCAGTTGTTCGCCAATTTGAAATGCAAGGTATTTGGACCTCCGCAAACTCAATTTCTATCACTCGTGCTCGTGATAAACTGCGTGCTGCTCAAATTCTTGCTAAATACAATGTCGATACCCCTAAAACCTTCGT
>JAFWKB010000036.1 GCA_017511405.1 Candidatus Saccharimonadota bacterium | reverse complement strand
GTTTTTGCGGAGAATAATTTTGATGCCGTAATTCATTTTGCAGGGCTAAAGGCCGTAGGCGAATCGGTAGAAAAACCGCTCGAGTATTACGAGAACAATATTTACGGCACGATTAATCTTCTTAAAGCTATGCGAGAAACGGGTGTCAAAAAATTGATTTTTTCTTCCTCGGCAACGGTTTATGGTAATCAGGGGACAAATGCTTACCATGAAGAAATGACTACTGGCGTTGGCGTGACTAGCCCTTATGGCTGGACTAAGGCGATGATTGAGCAGATTATTAAAGATTATACCGTTTCTGATAAGGATTTCTCTGCAACGATTTTAAGGTATTTTAATCCGATTGGAGCGGATAAATCTGGCCTTCTCGGAGAAGATCCAAATGGGATTCCAAATAATTTAATGCCGATTGTGATGAGAGTTTATAAAGGAAAGATTCCGGAGTTAACAATTTTCGGAGATGACTACGAAACAGAAGATGGGAGTTGCAAGCGAGATTTTATTCATGTGACGGATTTGGCGCTTGGCCATATTGCCGCATTGAAAAACATGAAGAAGGGCGTCGAGGTTTATAATTTAGGGAGCGGAAAGGCAACTTCAGTTTTTGAGATTATTTCCCTGTTCGAGGAGGTAGCCGGCGAAAAATTGCCTGTAAAAATTGGTACGAGGAGAGCGGGAGATTTGCCAGAGTTTTATGCAAACCCGGAAAAGGCCAAGAGAGAACTCGGATGGGAGACAAAACTAACTGTTAGAGATGCGATTTTTGACACTCTAAATTATTTGAAAAATCTTGAGTAAATCGACCAAGAGAGTTTAAAGGCGGTTTTTCCACAAGACAACGAGGCGAGCGCAAGCTTGTCTCGTTTGGTACTTTCGGGATTTTTCCAAATCCAAGAAGCATGTTCTCTTATATAATAAACTAGAGAATTTTCAAGTTTTTTGTCCTTCTCTGTTTTATGCGTTTTTTGAATAACTTGTCTTAAAATTGAGAATCTAGCGTGCATGCGGCGCAAATTTGTGGTGTTTTTTAAGTTTGGGAAAGCCCGGTCAATCTCGTCACACATTTTGTCGGTCTGAACGATAAGTTCGAGTTTTTTATTATTGAAGCCACGATTAGTGATTGAAGAATTGCGAATATTATAGACGTATTTAGGTCGGGAGCCAAAAGCTATGGTTGCTTTTTTGTCGTATTTTAATGTACGAAGAAAGATTTTATAGGTCGTACCGACATCTTCATGAAGCATGTTTTCCGGAAAGCGAATCTCTGGTAATTCCCCGCTAAAATTTTTAAGTCTTTTGTGCTCAAAAAGTTTAGCCGAGTAAAGTTTTCCCCAAGCGGACATCATAAATCCCTGTTCGTCTAGCATTCTTTTGAGGGCGGTTTCTATGGAAAGTTTTTCGGTTTTATATTCCTTGTTGTTGAAATTTTTCAGGTCGCCTTTTTGAGACTTCTCAAAATGGGAGCATATTGAAATTAGAGAGCCGGATTTTTCAATAAGTTTAAAAAGATACTCGATTGCATCGTTTTCCAAATAATCGTCTGAGTCAAGAAAAAAAATGTATTTCCCTTTAGCGCGGTCCAGTCCAGTATTTCTTGCGCTAGAGAGACCCCCATTTTTCTTCTTAATAACTCTTGTGCGTTTATCTACCGAGGCGAAGGCTTTGAGCAAAGTATCGGAGTTGTCGGTGGAACCATCATCGACTAAGAGAATTTCTAGGTTAGAATAGGTCTGTTTCTTGAGAGAATCGAGGCAAGCTGGAAGATATGATTTGACATTATAGACCGGGACAATGATGGAGATTAGGGGGAGTTGCATATATATATTATACATTAGATTTATTTGTGGTAAAATAGGAAGTATTATGGGAATTCCTAGAGTTTTAAATAAGAGAAACCGTATTTTGCTCGGTGAGTTGACGAAAACCGATTTTAAGTTGCGTTATCAAGGTTCGGTTTTGGGCTATCTTTGGGCTCTACTACGCCCTTTGATGATGTTTGCGATTTTATATATTGTTTTTGCAAAGCTCCTCAAGTTCGGGAATGACATTCCGCATTATCCTGTTTATCTTTTGACCGGAACGACGCTTTGGAGTTTCTTCACGGAATGCACAAGTCAGGGGATACAAGCGATGTTAGTGCGAGGGGATTTGATTCGGAAAGTTTCTTTCCCGAAGTATATTTTGGTGGTTTCTGCGACAATGACCGCCGTAATTAACTTATCTATCAATCTTGTTGTTGTTGTGGTTTTCGCATTAATAAACGGAGTTCACCCTAGCCTTTCCTGGCTTTTAGTCCCCTTCTTTGTATTGGAGTTGTATGTTTTGGCGCTTGGAATTGGCTTTTTGCTCGGCGCAATTAATGTAAAGTATCGCGACATCATGTCGATTTGGGATGTTTGTATTCAGGCGCTTTTTTATGCAGTACCTATTATTTATCCAGTGACAATGATAGCTAACACTAGTGCAATTGCAGCGAAGATTATTCTTCTAAATCCGATTGCTCAGGTCATACAGGATGTAAGATATAATCTAATTACAACTGAAACTATAACCGTTTGGAACTATTTCCAAAATCCCGTGGCGATGATTATTCCAATCGTAATCGTGTTAGCAGTGTTATCTGTTGGGGCAGTGTATTTTAGAAGAGCATCCAAATTCTTTGCGGAGGAGATTTAGTTATGAGCAAGAGAAAAATCGGGATAAGAAAAGAGGTTCTACTGCTTGATTCTCCGTACGCAATAGAAGTGAAGAAGCTTAGCAAGAGTTTCAGATTACCAACAGAGAGATCTTGGGGACTTAAACAAGCGATTTTTAATCGTTTGCGAGGAATAAAAGGATATAAAGACCAAAAAGTGCTCAGGGATGTCAGCTTTAATGTGAAAAAAGGTGAGTTTTTGGGTATCGTTGGTAGAAACGGAAGTGGAAAATCGACACTTCTTAAAATTCTTTCGGGGATTTATTATCCGGAAAAGGGAGAAATAACCGTAAACGGGAGCCTGGTGCCATTTATTGAGCTTGGGGTCGGGTTCAATCCAGAATTAACGGGAAGAGAAAACGTCTATCTTAACGGAGCACTTCTTGGTTTTTCTCATAAAGAGATGGACGCGATGTATGAGGATATTTGGAAATTTGCCGAGCTCGAACAGTTCCAAGATCAGAAGTTGAAAAATTATTCGAGTGGGATGCAGGTCAGGTTGGCTTTTTCGATTGCAATTAGGGCGAAGGGCAATATTTTAATTCTTGACGAGGTGCTTGCGGTCGGGGATGCTGCGTTCCAACAGAAGTGCAATGAATATTTTGCTAGCTTGAAGGGAAAACAAACGGTGATTTTAGTGACACATTCTATGGAGAATGTGAAGAAATTCTGCGATAGAGCGATTATGATTGAAGACGGGAAAATTGTGCAAGATGGAGACCCAAAGGAAGTTGCGGAAAAGTATATGGAGCTGTTCAAGTAAAAAGTCCCGGGATTCCCGGGGCTTTTTTAGATGTCTTTTGACTTTAGATAACGCGAAAGCGCATCCTGCCAAGTTGGAAGAGGAGTAAAACCGTTTTGTTCTAGTTTTGTTTTATCAAGACGAGAATTGCGTGGACGAGTAGCGACAGAGACGCCATATTCTTCGGTGGTAACCGGGATAACTTTAGACTTAATTCCTGATTGTTTAAAGATTTCTTTGGCGAAATCGGCCCAGGAAATGTAGCCGCCTTCGTTCGTAGCGTGATAGAAACCATATTTTTCTGTTTCCAACATATCGACAAGTAGTTTTGCCAAATCGGGACAGTAAGTCGGAGTGCCGATTTGATCGTTTACGACACGGACTTCAGGATGTGTTTTTCCGATATTTATCATTGTGTCGACAAAATTTTTACCGTTCTTTCCAAAAACCCAGGCGATGCGGACGATAAAATACTTATCTAATAGATTCGTTACAGCCTTTTCCCCGCCAAGTTTAGTTTTTCCGTAGAAGTTGAGTGGAGCAAAATCTTTTTCGTCTGGTTTCCAAGGAGTAGTTCCCTGACCGTTAAAAACATAGTCGGTAGAAATGTAAATCATCTTACTGTTTAGCTTCTTTGCTATTTCGGCAAGATTCTTAGTTCCTTCGACATTGACTTTTTCTACTATTGATTGAACCTTGGGATCTTCGGCGCCGTCAACATTTGTCCAGGCTGCGCAATGAACAATTGCATCCGGTTTGAGCTCATTGAGAGTTTTTTCGACGTTGTTTTTATCGGTAACGTCAAGAGCAACAACTTTAAACTCGTCGCTTTTACCAGAACGATCGGAGCCAATCGCTTCGTGACTGCGTTTTTCTAACTCAAGCATGACATCATGGCCCAATTGACCGGAGACTCCAGTAACAAATACTTTCATTTTATTTCGCTCCGTACATTTTTTCGTAATAGTTTTTGTAATCGCCAGAGATAATTTCCTTCCACCAATCTTCGTGAGCTAGATACCATTTGATAGTTTTTTCGATACCATCGGCGAATTTGGTTTCTGGGTACCATCCGAGCTGTTCCTTGATTTTAGTAGGGTCAATAGCATAACGGCGATCGTGCCCTTTTCTATCTTCGACAAAAGTAATCAAGCTTTCTGGCTTTTTTAGTTTCTTAAGAATTAGTTTAACTATATCGATATTGGACATTTCATTATGACCGCCAACATTGTAGACTTCACCAAGATGTTCATCGTGGATAATCATATCGATAGCCTTGCAGTGGTCTTCGACATAAAGCCAATCTCGGACATTGAGACCGTCGCCATAAACTGGGAGAGGTTTATTGTGGAGTGCATTAATAATCATGAGAGGGATAAGTTTTTCTGGAAAATGATAAGGCCCGTAATTGTTGGAGCAACGAGAAATAGTTGCGGGAAAATTGTAGGTGCGATGATAGGCCAAAACCAATAAATCCGCTCCGGCTTTTGAGGCGGAATACGGAGAGGAGGCATGGATAGGAGTTTTTTCAGTGAAGAATAGATCGGGGCGGTCAAGTGGAAGATCGCCGTAAACCTCGTCTGTTGATACTTGATGGAACCTCGGGATTTCTAGTTCTCGACAGACGTCCATTAGGTTTTGAGTTCCTTTAATATTGGTATCGACGAAGATTTCTGGGGTTTTTATTGAACGATCAACGTGAGATTCGGCAGCAAAATTGACGACAATGTCAGGTTTAGCTTCTTTGAAGAGTTTTTTAATTCCTTCATAGTCGCAAATATTGAGCTTCTCGAAACGGAAATTTGGGTTTTCTAAAGCCTTCTTCAGTGTAGAAAGGTTTCCCGCATAAGTTAAGCAGTCAACGCAGATGATTTTATAATATGGATGCTTGTTTAACATATAATAGATAAAATTGGAGCCGATAAAACCCGCTCCGCCGGTTACGACAATAGTTTTTTCCATCTTATTTGTCTCCTTCTAAGTCAAAAGTAATTTGAGAATCTTTGAGAAATGGATGAAGTTTATCTTTTTCGCTCAAACAAAAATCGCAATCGATTTTAGGCCAATCTATTGAGATATCTGGGTCGTCATAGCGGATTCCGCCTTCGTCTTCGGGGTGATAAAACTCGTCACATTTATAAGCAAACTCAGCTGAGTCAGAAACAACGAGGAATCCATGCGCAAAGCCACGAGGAATCAGAAGCTGTTTTTTGTTTTCTTCAGAGAGCAAAACTCCGACATATTGACCATAGGTTTCTGAACCGAGACGAAGATCTACGGCAACATCGTAGACTTCGCCTTTTAGGACGCGAACAAGCTTCGCCTGGGGGTGCGACTTTTGGAAATGAAGTCCGCGAAGAACGCCTTTCTTGCTTGAAGACTGGTTGTCTTGGACGAAGATGTAGGCTAAGCCATTTTCTCGGAAATCTTTGTCGGAAAAAGTTTCCATAAAGTATCCGCGTTCATCGCCAAAAACTTTCGGCGTAACAATATAGACGTCTTTGATTTTGGTTTTTTCGAAGCTTAGCATTATTCTTTAATCTTCCCTTCTGCTACATTTTTTAAGTGTTGACCATAGCTTGACTTGCCGTATCTTTTAGCTGAGTCAAGAAGCTCTTCGGAAGAAATCCAACCCTTTCTGAATGCAATTTCTTCTGGAGCAGAAATCTCTATTCCTTGGCGTTTTTGAATTACGCGTACAAAATCTGAAGCATCGGCGAGAGAATCCATGGTTCCAGTATCAAGCCACGC
>JAFWKB010000005.1 GCA_017511405.1 Candidatus Saccharimonadota bacterium | reverse complement strand
TTATATTCATCTAAACTGGGGCTCACTCGTTAATATCGTGGATACACTTGGCGGAGTGACCGTGACGCTTGATGAAGATATCGATGACTATGGTTGGACAAATGCTAAGTTTGAGGCCGGAGTTCCGTATACGATTAATGGCGAACAGGCGCTTGGGCTTGCGAGAGCCAGGCACGGAACCGAGCATGGCGATTTTACGCGCGGTAATAGTCAACAGAAGCTAATTATAGCCATTAAAGACCGGTTGCTCGAGAAGGGGCTCGGGTTAACAGAAATTTTGGGGATTGTGAATGCCTTGGGCGATAACGTAAGAACAAACTTTAGTATGAGCGAAATCAAGACCGGCTTACATCTTTTGGAGGAATTTGATCTTGATAGCGTTAGACAGATTCCGCTTGTTAGCGATGACGCTTATTATATGACTACTGCAATGATAAATGGGATTAGCTATGTGGTTCCAAGTGCAGGCGTTGGGGTTTATACACAGATTCAAGATTTAGTAAAGACAATGTTGAATAGTAATCCAGCGGCGAGAGAGGGGGCTCAAATTGAAATCTTGAACGGTAGTGGTGAGCCAGGTGCAGCAGCTCAAGAGCAAGCCAAATTAGAAGAAGAAGGATATAAGATTAATAACATTGGTGACGCACCGATTGGAACTTATGATTATAGCGAGAGGATTGAGATTTATGATACGAGCGAAGGTAAGAAACCCGAGACTAAGGAAGCTCTCGAAGAGTATTATAGTGTGATTATGAAGCCAGAAAGTGAACTACCTAATGGTATTTCTGGGTACGGGTATGACTTTATAATAATCGTTGGAAAAGAATAAAAAATAATCCCTGCGGGGATTATTTTTTTTAGCTTCAGGGTTTAATCGGATATTTTAGAAATAATAAGGACGCGATCTCTTCCCTCTCCTTCAGAATGAGTCGTGATATCGGAATAATCTTCGGCTAGTTTATGTACAACGCGACGGTCGGCAGCGTTTAAATTAACAGTCATTGGCTCGCCGGTGGTGCGAACTTTTTTAATCCAGCCTTCGGCACGTTCCGAGATACGATCGGCGCGTTGGCGTTTGTAGTCGGCAATATCGACATTTACTCGAGTTATCTCAGCATTGTTAGAAATAAGACTTTGAGAAACGATGTGTTGAAGGCAGCGGAGATTTTCTGCGTTTTTACCAATGAGAAGTGAGTTCATCGATGTTGATGGGACTGAGAGCTGAATAACTTCGTCGTCTATCGTAGAATAGACTGCTACATTAATGCCGAAAAACGACAGTAGGTCTTCGAGAAATTTAGTCGCATAGCGAATAGATTCATCTTGGTTCATGATTATTATCTCCTTTTCTTTTTAATATCTTTAGCGGAGATGCGAGTAATTTTTGTTCCTGTTTTTTTGTTTTCTATGATTTCGGCCTCTTCGACCTTTTTAAGTTCTTTTAGAATTGCTTTGTCGGCGGAAATCTCCATTTCTTTTTCCGCTTTGTCTAGGACAATCTTCTGTTGAATAAACGTAATGACATTAGAAAGGAAGTAGTAAAGAACGATAGCGCCGGGAAGATTAATCATGATGAAGAGTAACATAATAGGCATCATGTAAGACATTTGAGCCGCGGACATATCATTAATTTCGGCCTGGTCGAGTTCTTTCCCTTCCCCGGCTTCTTTCATGATTTGGCGGAATGATTTAGACTTAGACTTTCCGGAAGGACGTTGTTGTCTCGCAATAAGAAATTGAGAGATTGCTGATAAAATCGTCAAGACGAGCATGAAGATGGCGGACTTAGACGTAAAACCAGGTTTAACCTCAAGATTAATTACCCCAAACAGGCGAGGATGGAATTGGTAAACAGGAGCTTCTAAGCTTGATTTTTCTTCCTCCGAGAGCGATTCTTCAGACATTTTTTCGTCATAGGTCGATTTTTCTTCAAGGTAGGTATTTTGGAGGTTAATTACCTCGGCAACATGAGAATTCTCTTCTTTTACGAAGGGGTAGGCGCGAAGGTCGAGATTTTTGTCGACGGTCGGAGGAGTAACCATGATACGGATAGCACCAAAGATAGCGATAAAAATCGGGAGTTGAATTAAGACGGTAACTAAAGACGAGAAAGGTTTGACGTTGTATCTCTTGTAGAGATCCATAGTTTGGAGAGATTCTAGTTGACGATTCCCTTTGCAATTCTTTTTTATCTCGGCAAGCTCAGGTTGGAGCTTTTTCATTAACTTGGTTTGATGGAGTTGGCGTTTAACGAGAGGCCACATGAGAAGTTTGACAAGAACAACGAAGAGAATAATTGCAACACCAAAATCACCGACGAAATTATAAATAAAGAAAAGGATGTTAGTAATCGGTTGGACAATAATAAGGTCAATTAGATGAAACATATGAGTTTATTGTAGCATACTTTCTTCCGAGAGAGAGCGGATTAAGCTTTGGAGTTTAGAGAAGGGGAGATTTTTTATCTTTGAATCATAGACAACAAAAATGTAGTCACGAGGTTTTTTGAAATTATCTAAGTTTAGACGAACCGCCTCGTAGACGCGGCGACGAATACGATTTCTTCCTACGGCGGATTTGAGAACTTTTTTAGATACGACAACAGCAAAACGGGTATATCCTTTAGGGTTATCGACAAAAACAAGACTCATATCTGGACGGCGGAGAGTTTTTCCGGTGCGATAAGTAAACTTAACACCACCACGAGAATGAAAACGATACTCTTTTGATAGCATATTTTTATTATACCATAAAACCTCCCGACTGGGAGGTTTGGGCTAGATAGCGAGACGCTTGCGGCCTTTAAGGCGGCGACGCTTAAGGACGAGACGACCGGTGTGGTTAGCATTTCTTTTCATGAAGCCGTGCTCAACTTTCCTCTGACGTTTATGCGGCTGATAAGTACGTTTTGGCATAAAACAAAAATCCTGTATAAATTGTTGAAATATTTGGTTTATTATATCGCAGTTTTCCACATAAATCAAGAAGTTTTCCACATGTAAACAGGTAGACTATGTAAAAGTGGAAAACTCCCACCCCTGTTATTGACTGTTCATATTATAAAATAACTCGTTTTCCCTTATAAAGCTGTGGAAAACTTTTGCGCAGTAAGGTATAATAAAAGTAGTTTAAGGAGGTCGAAAAAAATAAAAATGTTTGATGTGTTCCAGAATGTGCTGGCTGAAATTCAGAGGAAAATCCCAGAAAACTCTTTTAAGACTTGGTTTAGGGATATTACTCTAGTCTCCTTAGATAAAAAGGAGGGGGTCGCTACGATAGGGACTCCTAATGTTTTTCTTGCGAAACAGCTCGAGTCAAAATATCGAGAGATGATAATTGATGCCTTTAGAAATAACCATATCGAGGTTAATCAGATTGACTTTAAAGTTAAGGCGAATACCAAAACTAAGACAACTTCGAGAGAGGTAAAAAGTGATGACGGAGTAAGACTCGGTGGGGGCGGACGGGTAGCATCAACGAGAGACCTCGTAAAACGTTTTACGTCTTCAGCGCCAAGTCAAAAGATTTCCACAGGGCTTAATTCGAAATATACCTTGGATAATTTTGTGGTCGGGAGCAATAATGAGTTAGCGGCCGGGGTTGCGAAGCTTATCGTAAAAGATCCGGGTGGAAAATATAATCCATTTTTCCTTTACGGTGGACCAGGTCTTGGAAAAACACACTTGGTGCAAGGGATTGGAAATGCGATTATCGAAAATAATCCGAACTGTAAATTGTTATATATTACAATGAATCATTTTTATTCGGAGTTTATTAATTCGATTAGAGCAAACAAAGGGGATGATTTTGTAAAAAAATATCAAAAGCTAGACGTATTAATAATTGATGATTTCCAGATGATTATGGGAAAGGATAGAAGTCAGGAAGAGTTTTTTAATATTTTTAACGACTTACATCAGGCCAATAAACAGATTATTATTACTTGCGATAGATTGCCGAAGCAAATAAAAACACTTGATGTTAGACTTAGCTCGAGGTTGGAGAGTGCTGGAGCATATGATATTTCCTTCCCTGGTTTTGAGGATAGATGCGCGATTCTCAAAGCTAAGGCGGAATATATGGGACAAGAAATTGAGGACGCGGCGATTGAATATATTGCGGAGAATGTAAAGACGAATGTGCGCGAACTCGAGGGCGAGTTTCAGAAAATTATGGTTACGGCGGAAATTAAAGGGATGACGCCGCTCGAGATTATTAATGAGGGATATGTTTCTGGTTCGGTGGCGCGAAGAACACGGAGTGTAACGGCGCGGCAAGTGGTGGAAAAAGTGGCAAAGTATTATGGGTTAACAGTGGTGGAGATGACTGGAAAAAGCCGGGTTGCCAACATTAAGACTGCGCGGCAGGTCGCCATGTATCTTTTATCGAAGGAGCTAGGGATGTCCACAACTAAGATTGCACCGGAGGTCGGAGTAAAAGACCATACAACAGTTATGAACGGGATAAAGAAGATTGAAAACGATCAAAAAACAAATTTGCAGCTTCGGGACCAAATTGACCAAATAAAGGAGGCGATTTATGGCTAGTTTTTACACAAAAATTACGTTTCTGTGGAAAACTATGTGGAAAAATGTGTGTAGAGATTGCGAGTTTGTTGTTGATAAGATTGTTGAAAAGTTAATTTTGGAAAGTTTTGGAAGTTTTAGTTGTGGGAAAAACTCGGGTTTCCACGGTTTTTCCGTTCGGGTTGCTAAAAAATGTGGGGAGAATTGTGGAGAAGTTTTACAGGGGGAGACGGTGGAATTTTTCACGAAATTCACGTTTTCCACATACCCTATTACTACGACTACTAATATATATTTAGAAAGGGCTTTTAAATAAAGGAAGGAGAAAATATGGAGCTAGAAGTTGATTCAGGAAAGTTGGCAAAAGCATTAAGTATAGTAAGCAGAGTAGCGGCAAGTAGCAAGGCAACTTTACCAATACTTAATAACGTTCTTATAAGGGTTGATGAAGGAAAAGTAAGTCTTACAACCACGAACCTTGATATGGCAGTAGTTGATTTTATTCCGGTCAGCGAGAGTAAAGATGGGGTGATTACGGTTCCAGCAAGATTACTTGCAGAATTTGCAGCGAATTTACCGAAGAAGAATGTTGTAAAAATTACAACAGAAGGAACAAAGGTCAATGTCGAATCGAAGGGGTATAAGTCAACACTTAATGGAGCAGTGGCGGATGATTTTCCAGAGCTTCCGGGCATTGAAGAGAGTGCGGCGGTAAAGTTCAAGATGGGGGTGGATGAGTTTAAGGTGGGGATTAATCAAGTAATTGTAGCGAGTTCGAACGATATGACTCGGCCGGCGCTTACGGGAGTGTATTTTAATACGGCGGATGGTGTGCTTTATGTGGCGGCAACGGACGGTTATAGATTGGCGGAGCGAGAGTTAATTCGGAAAGTGGAAAGCGAGATTAAGGCGATTGTACCGACCAATTCCCTTTCTGAGGTGCTTAGAACGCTTTCTGATGATGTTGAAGAAATTGAAATCCTATTCGACGAAACACAAGTTAGGTTTAGGATTGGGGAAATTGAGATTACATCAAAGCTAATTGATGGGAGTTTTCCGGATTATAGACAATTAATTCCAAAGGAGAGCGAGGCGGAGGTTTTGCTTAATAAGGCGGAGCTTGTTAGGGTAACTAAACTTGCGGCATTGTTCGCAAGGGAGGTTGGAGGCTCGATTGTTTTAGAAGCGAAAACCTCAACGGGAACATTTGCGGTTGGTTCGGTGGCGAATGAATATGGTGAAAATACCTCGGAGATTGAGACGGAAATCGTGAAGGACGAGAGAATAACGCTTAATTCAAGGTTTCTAATTGACGCATTAAATGCGTTGGATGAGGAAAAAGTGAGACTTGGATTTACGGGTAAAGTGTCGCCGATTATTGTGAAGAATGAGAAAAGTCAAAGATATACACATATCATAATGCCGCTTAAATCGTAATGATTATAAAATCAGTCAAATTAACAAATTTTAGGAGTCACGAGTTTTTTGAACTTAACTGTTGGAAAGAAACAGCGATGATTTCTGGCGAAAATGGGAGCGGAAAAACGTCGATACTTGAAGGAATTTACGAGACTTTACAAGGAAAAAGTTTTAGGGCGGTGGATCGGGAGATTGTAAAAAGGGGTAAAGATTTTTACAGAGTAGAGGTTTTGTACGTAGACGGAGAAAAGGTTGTTGTGATTTATGATGCAAAAGCAAATAAGAAGACGTTTTTAGCGGGTGATAAAAAGACGGCGAGGTTGCCGAGAAAATATAAATATCCGATTGTGTTATTTGAGCCGGATGATTTAAATTTAGTTGGGGCAAGCCCAAGTAGAAAACGAGATTATTTTGATAGAAGTTTTTCTCAACTAAACGAAAAGTATAGTAGTTCCCTTTCTAAATATAATAAAGCACTTAGACAGAGGAATGAACTGCTCAAGAAAGAGTATTTGAAAAAAGAAGAAATGTTTTCTTGGAATGTGCTTCTTGCGAGACTTGGAGTTGAGTTGTGGAAAACTAGGGTGAGTTTTGTGGAAAAAATCAACAAAAGACTCACCGATGTCTATCGTTCGATTGCGGAAAACGACGATAAGATAGGGATTACTCTTGAGCGGGATGCGGAATTTGAGGAAAGTGGGTATTTGAGGCAACTTGAAGCGAATTTTGAGCGGGACAGGATGATTGGGCATACAAGTTTTGGGGCGCATCGGGACAACTATACCTTCTTTTTTAATGAAGTTGAGGCAGATGGTTCGGCGAGTCGGGGGGAAGTTCGATCAATTGTGATTGCGCTCAAATTTATTGAAGCGGAAGAAATATTTGAGAAGCTCGGAAAGGTACCGGTGGTGCTTTTGGATGATGTATTTTCTGAACTTGATGAGACGCGACAAAAGGCACTCGTAAAAAACTTTAAAAAGAATCAAGTAATTATTACGAGTGTGGGAGCGGTAGAAGATAATTATTAGAGGCCAATCGAGGTGATTATTTGGTAATCTTTCGGATTGAAGCCGTGATTGCGAATCTCGGAGAGAGCGCGGTTTGCGGCGTCTTGACTCGAGGCACCAACCTTAAGGCAATAGATGCGCTCGCAAATTGTGGGAGAGTCTTCGTAGAGGATGTAATAAAAATCAGAGGGGGAGTTTCTTACGGAGATAGGGAGGATGTCTTGGATTTTAGCAGCTTGTTCGTATTTTTCTAGGAATTGTTTTATGGTTTCGTTATCGGGGTGAGTGGATGAATATTTATAGAGGAGATAGAGGTCATCGGAGGAGTTTTCGAAGATAGTATAATCGTCGTTGGTTGAGAGAAGAAGAATTTCTACAGGGGTGGTGACGCCGGCTTTTGAGGAGACGGTGAGAGTTTCTTCGGTAAAGCCTTCGTTTTGAGCTTCGATAGTGTGTTCGCCGGGGGCGACTTTGACTTCGGTTCGGTTTTCTACGGGATTATCATCGAGGTAGATTTTAGCGGTTTTAGGGGCGGCGGAAATATAGAGAGTGGTAGGAGAAGAAGGTTTGGAAAGGGAGACAATCATGGCGATTAGGACAACTATAATAAAAGAGCCGATTAGAGCTATGGCAATAATGATGGTTTTTGTATTCTTAGTAGTGGACATTGTCTAATTCCCTTTTAGGTTGTTTAGAGTTTCGATGACGTTTTTAGGGATGTCTGGGAAATCACGATATGACAAAACGATTTCTGGGAGGTTATAGACTTCCCAATTGTTTTCGCTATTTTTAATTAAGAGAGCGCGATAGGTGGAGCCATTATAATTGATAATTCCGGCGGCATATTTACTGTTAATCAAGACGATTTTTTGGATTGTGAATCTGTCGGATAGGAAGGCGAAGCGATTATTAATTGTGGTTTCGCAAGCAGATTTGACGTTTTTAGTGAGGCGAAGGCGGAGGAGAAGAGAGGACTCAGAGGTTGGGAGAGGGGTGGAACGGAAGGGGCTCGGAACGAGGATAACGACAAATAGAATCAAGAAAATAACGAGGACAAGAGCGATTATCCGAGTCTTTTTGTTGGCAAATAGATTAGAAAAACGTTGCATCAATAATCTCCTGTGAAGGGGTTTGTGTAATCCATGAAAATGATTTTGTATTTTCCGATGTTTTTATCGAGATTGTCGATAAAATATTCGAGAGCTTTTTCGCGGTTTTCTGGGGAGGCGTAGATGTTGATACAAAAAGAGTTGTCGCAAGAGCTACTATAGATTTGGAAGTCGGTATATTTAATGGGAAGTTTTTTAATGATGGGGTTCTCGGCGAGGGTTTGGGTAGAGGAAAATTCGTCCATTTGACCAACAATCCCATCGGCGAGCATCGCATCGCTTTTGTTGGTGGTATACCAATTTTTAGTGAACTCGGAGTTTGGATTTAAGATAAAGAGAGCGGGAGCTTTAGAATTTCCGGAGACGGTTATGGTTTCGGTCTCGGTTTCGAAGCCGAGTTTTGAGACGGAAACTTCGTAAGTCCCGACCGGGAGGGAGTATTCTCCGGCGGAGTATTCTTTTCCATTAATAGTAGCGACAGCGGAGGCGGGAGAATAATTCAAAACGAGGGTTCCGGAACGGGAGCTGGCAAAAGAAGCGACGATAACTCCAAATAAGACGAGGACAAAAGCGATTCCGAAGAATAGGAGGCCGATGATTAAGGGCGAGCGGTTTTGGTTAGGTTGGTTAGATATAGAAGGATTCATAGTTTTATAGCCCCGATGGACAAGTGCCGGAAGGCAAATTATTTTGTTGTTCAAGGACTTTTCCGACGATATCGTCGAGAACGCTGAACTTAGAAGCGCCGTCGGCGGCTATGGAGATTGCGGAGCATTTGCCGTTGGAAAGTTTGACGATACCGAATTGGCGAGTGACGCCGTCACTGGAGCCTCCGGCGGTCATGGCAGAGGAGAAGGAGGCACTGTTGAGGCCGTTGTTATTGGTGGAAACGTGAGATTTCATGGCAGAGAGGATGTCGGGAGCGTCAGAAATCGAGGACATGTTGGCGGCAAAGATAGCTTGAGAGACGAGCCCCCAGTCGGTCGTGTTCGGAGTTATCGTGTTTCCGGACTTAGTAGAGTTGACCGTGATGTCGGTAGCTTTTCCGGCTTTGAGGACGTCGGAGATGGTGGTTGCGGCGGAGTCATTCCCTCCTAGCGCGCTCCAGAGCGACCAAGCGGCACAGTTCTCGTCTTTGGCAACGGCGTTTTTGATTGCGTCGCCGAGACTGTAAGAACATTTGCTTCCGAAAGGATCGGTGACGCTAGATGTCGAGACATTTTTTTGTTTAGCGGCTATTGCGAGAGGAACAGACATGGTTTTCCCGGCTTTTGTTGAGAGGAGGGATCCGCCGATTTGAACGTCGGTCATGTTGGAATTTCCAGGAGCGGAGACGGCGGCGCCGACTTTGATGTTCTTCTCGGTTTCGATTTGTTTGAGTCCTTCATCGAAGGAGCCAGTAGTGCCGCCTTCCATGTTGCAGTTTTCTTGAGAGGTGGAGCGGAAGATGTGATAGGTGCCTGTGTGGCCGTCTTTTGTTTTTGTGTAGCTTTCAGCTGTAGAGTCGATTATTCCAGTGTGGTCATTCCACGATGCGTGTGCGCGTTTGCCGGGTTCTAGATAGATGTAAATATGTCCATGTTCTAGCCCGCCGTCACCTTGAGCAACGACAAAAACATCTCCAGGTTGAAGGTTAGAAGTGTTTCCCAAGTTGGGGATTTCTGTCCATTTGGGCGAGTTTAAGAGATAGTCTCGCTGTGCGTCTGTTGCGCCAAAAGGAAATTCTGGGTCAACTGTGTTTTTTACGACAATCGCAACGAAGTGGTCGCAACTCGCAGGTCCTCCATTGTCGGCATCTATGTTTGCGTCTGCGGCAGTTTCTATGCCGACAGCCCTGGCCGCTTCAGCAAAAGCTGGATAAACTTCGCTATCGCCTCGTGATTTTTGGTCTTCAGGCCACGCGACTTTCTCGGCGAATTCGGCAATTCCGGCTCCACCGCAGCCGCCACTGCTGGAGGAGGCGGTAGCGTTGGCGCCTTGGCAAGGATTGATGGTGTTGGTAGTCCCACCAGTTTTTTGCCACTCGGTCCCGGTGAGGGCGGAGTAAACTACATAAGCGCCAAAATCGTTATTGGCGGGACAAACAGGAGTACCTCCGTCGGTTTTGATTTGGCACCAGGTGTTAGAAGCGGCAGTCTCTGAGTCGGTCGGGTCGCGTTCTTTATCGTAGCGATTCATGACATAGGGTGAACCTTCGCCGACTTCGGCTTGTTCTTGGGTGAGTTTTGGATTTGTGTCCAGAGCGAGAGCTTGAGAAATGTAACTTGGGGCGACGCCGTTATAGGCGAAGAAACCGTATTTGACACCATCATCGGTTCCGGGGGTATAGTTGGTACCCTTGTATTTGTTAGTAAGGAGCATGGCGGCTTCTTTAGCCTGAGTTAAGAATTCTTCATCGGAGATATCTGTATCGGTTTTAGGATACTTATTTGGGTCAGTACCGACTTGAAAGACTCCATAGCCATTATCGGGATTAGTGCGGCTTAGGTGGCGTTCGCGATAATGAATTGCGGCGAGCATTTGCCAAGGGATTGCAGGGTTAGTGTTTTTTACGGCTTCTTCGTAAATGGGTTGGTTTTTGGTGATTGTGGCGATATCGTCGGCGGAGAGGATGGTGTCGCCCTTATAGTTAGTGACGGAGCCGGAGGTGTTAGTATTGATAGTGCCGCTACCATTAACGCTTGAGCCACCGGAAGAATTGCCGGGGTTGGTGGAAGATGCAGGCGAGGGGGTTGATCCTGGAAGATATCCAAAAGGATCTCCAGTTCCTCCACTGCTATTACCGCCTACGGTTGTTCCATTCGGGTCCGCCCAACGGAAGAAAGTCCATTTGTGCGCACCACTTATATGGCTGTTTTGCATGATAACGCTTTTTTGAGAGACGTAGTTATCTTTTGATTCTTTAGGTTCGTGTTGTACTCCATCCAGTTCGACGTACGCTATATCTCCGATTCCGTCGTGCTCGTTTATTTCCGGGGGAAGTGTTCGATTCCCTTCGATAAGGATACTACGAGCAGCGGCTAATTCTTCTTCTGTTGCAGTATGGGAACGGTTGTCGTATTCTGCTCTAGTGGAGAACCACGAGCTTGTCCTGACGTAATTAACGAGATTATTTGCGGTTCTTGGGGTGCTTTTTCTTTCATATTCGAAGATATTGGGGAAAAACGATAGTTCTGTCGAAACGGTCGTAATGTTGTTTCCGTTTTCGGCATAGGCGACCGCTACGAGTCCGCGCAATTGGTCTTCTGTTAAATCTGTATAAGTTTGTGCTTTCCAAGTCCCAATCGGAGATGTTAATGCTGATGAGGCTGCCATTCCACCACCAGATTGATTACAATCGACAAAGATAATATTGTTAGCACCAAAAAAACTACGCTCGCTCGGAGTTAGGGTTGCGTTTGCGGTCGAGGTGCGGCTTAGGACGCAAAAAACAACTAAAAAGATGGATATAAAAACAAAAGTAAAGGGTTTAAAAAGATGAGAAAAATGACCTTTCATCTTTTTTAATTGTAATAAATTTAAGCTAAAGTGTCAAACTTGATTCGTCGAAGGAATCGGAGACGGAATCTGTGTTTTTGGAACTTGTCGACGAGTTTTGTGAGCTTGTTGACGAGTTTTTAGAACTCGTCTTGGGATGTTCGAGAAGATAAGCCTTTTTGGCGGAGACGAAGGAGTTGTAATTTTTGGTT
>JAFWKB010000004.1 GCA_017511405.1 Candidatus Saccharimonadota bacterium | reverse complement strand
TTCTTCAAAAGAATTCGGGAACACAATAATTTCTTGTTCACTCGTCTTATTCTCAATTTTTACAAACGCCATCTTTGAATTATTTTTCGTTAAAATCGTTCTAACCCCCGTAATAATTCCTCCAACCACCACCATTTTTCCGTCATTCGCCTCATTCACGCAGGAAAACGGATGTGTCTGTTCCTCAAAGAAAGTATCATATTTATCAAGCGGGTGTGCCGACAAATAAAGCCCCATCAAATCTCTTTCCCAAAGCAACTGTTCTTTTTCACCATACTGCGCTGGCGCTGGTTTAATCTCTACCTCCGGAATTGCCGCCGCCGCTCCAAATGCACCGAACAAATCCGTCTGCCCGCTCGCTGTATCTTTCTGCATCTTTGCACCATACGCTTGGATATTTTCCAAATTATACAAAAGATCGCTTCTCGTCCCAAACCTATCAAACGCACCAGTCTTAATCGAAGATTCCCATGCTTTCTTATTAAACTTCGTCGAATCAACTCTTTTCGCAAAATCACACACACTCTTGAACGGTCCACCTTTATCACGTTCCGGAATCACTTTTTCTTCAACCAATGCCTTACCGATACCTTTCACACCAGAAAGACCAAACCTAATCGTATTTTCTCCGCCGACGATACCGAAATCCCCATAACTCTCGTTTATATCAGGCCCAAGCACCTTAAGCCCCATCCTCTTACATTCCGCAATCTCAATTGCCAACCTATCCGTCCACCTCATATCTGCCGTCATCAAAGCCGCCATATATGCGTCTGGATAATGTGCCTTAAGATATGCCGTCCAATACGACACTAGTCCATAGCACGCTGCGTGTGACTTATTGAAACAGTAGTTCGCAAAATCAAGCAGCTGTGTCCAAAATGTTTCCGCAATTTCCTCAGTCGCACCCCCAATCTTTACCGCCCCTTCGATAAACTGCGGTTTTACTTTTTTCATCAAATCAATCTTTTTCTTACCGACCGCTTTTCTAAGCGTATCTGCCTGTCCACCCGTAAATCCGCACCATTCCCGACTTATCTGCATAAACTGCTCCTGATAAATCATAATTCCGTACGTACTTTTAAGCGAATTCTCCAAACCCGGATGAAGATAAGTAATCGGTTCTTCTCCGTGTTTCCGCCGAATAAACGAGTCGATAAACTGCATCGGTCCCGGACGATAGAGTGCCACCATAGCGATGATGTCCTCAAAGTGGTCTGCCTTCAAATCCTTAAGATAGCGTTTCATCCCCGCCGACTCAAGCTGGAACACTCCCGTTGTTTCTGCATTTTGCAACAATTTATAAGTTTTTTCATCATCAAGCGGCACCGCATACATGTCGATATCATCATGATAAACTTTTCTAATCATCCTAAGTGCATTATTAATCACAGAAAGGTTAGAAAGTCCCAAAAAGTCCATTTTAAGAAGCCCAAGCTCCTCAATCGTACCCATCGGGAACTGAGCCGCAATTGGCCCTTTAGCCGATACCTCAAGTGGCACAAATTTCACTAAATCGTCTGGCGCAATCACCACCCCGCAAGCATGCACCCCGTGCCCCCTAATTGTCCCTTCAAGACGACTTGCAAAATCCAACACCTCCTTCGAGGTAGGATTCGACTCATATTCATTCTTCAAATCCGGCACATCCCTAATCGCATCCGGAAGATGTACATGATGTCCCATCACCGGGTCTGGCACTAATTTCGCCAACCTATCCGCCTCTGCATAAGGAACTTCGAGCACCCTCGCCACATCCCTCACGGCGTTCTTCGCCATCATCTTACCAAAAGTAGCAATGTTAGAAACTCTCTCCTTACCATACTTATCCGTACAATATTGGATAACCTCATCTCGCCGTGTATCCTGAATATCTGTATCAATATCCGGCATAGAAATACGGTCTGGGTTTAAAAACCTCTCGAAAAGCAAATCATATCTCATCGGGTCAAGCTCCGTAATCCTCATCGCATACGCAAGCAACGCTCCCGCCGCGCTTCCACGCCCCGGCCCATAAATAATTCCTTTTCTCTTACCCCAGTTAATAAAGTCCCAAACAATCAAGAAATAACCATTGTATCCCATCTTATCCACCACCGAAAGTTCATAATCAATCCTCGGGAGTAACTTATGAAGCTCATCTCGCCCCTCGTCGACTTTCTCCAAAATCTTCCGACACTCTTCAATCGACATCTTATGCGCCTCATCCTCCGGAATCCCCCCATATCTAAACACCAAACCGCTAAACACTAACTTGTCAAGGTAGCTCTTATCTGTCTCCCCCTCTGGAACAGGGAACTTAGGAATCAAAATTCTCCCAAGTTCAAGTTCAACATTGCATCTATCGGCAATTTTTCTCGAATTCAAAACCGCTTCCGGACAAGTATTTTGCCACCTCTTGATAATCTCGTCCGGCGGAATTACGTGGAGTTGAAAATCCTTCAACGACATTCTATTCGTATCTGACAAATTTGAACCCGTCCCGATGCAAAGCAAAACCTCGTGCGCATCCTGGTCTTCATGATTAAGATAGTGCGCATCACAGGTCACCACCAAAGGAAGCCCAAGCTCCTTCGCGTGCTTCATGTGCCAATCGTTAATCTTCGTTTGCTCCGCCCAATGCGTTGGCGAATCTGGATGTCCATGATCTTGCATCTCAAGATAGAATCTATCTTTAAACACATTTCTATACCACTCAATCAGCTCAAGCGCTCTTTCTTCATCATCCGCCCTAATCGCCTCAGAAATCTCCGAACCTGCGCATCCAGAAAGACAGATAATCCCCTCATTATACTTCTCCATATCCTTATGGTCGGTTCTCGGCTTATAATATTTGCCGTTTATCTCCGCATTCGACATAATCCGACAAAGGTTCTCGAACCCTTTGTTGTTCATTGCGAGTAACGTAATATGGAATCTCTGCTTATCATGTGCAGGATCTCTGTCTTCCAAATTCCTCGCCGCCACATATGCCTCAAGTCCCAAAATCGGCTTCACGCCCGCATCTTTACAAGTTTTATAAAGTTCCACCAACCCCGACATCGTTCCATGGTCCGTTACCGCCACAGCTTCCATCCCAGTTTTCTTACAAAAATCTACAAGTTCCGGGACTTTTGTTAGTCCATCCAACAAGGAATAGTGAGTGTGATTATGAAGATGAACAAAATCACTAGGTTTCAAGACAATCTTTTCATTATTCTCCACTTTTTCCTCATTCATAACTCTATTATATCACCAAATTTTATGCTATTATTGAATTATGGATAAAGATAACGCTTTAAAATCAATAGACAATAATATTTCGAGCGCGGACAAAACCTCCGAAACCTCCAGGGAAGCTACCTCTGTTGAAGAAAATCCCCCCGAAACCGAAAAAGTCATTTCAGAAACTACAGAAGAAACCGAAGAACCCAAAAAAATCGAAGTTTCCGACTCAGAACCAACCGACGAACCCATCGAGCCCGTCGAATCCTCTAAGCCGACCGACCCCGTCCTCGAGCGCGTTCCCACCTTCGACCCGGAAGCCCCCGCCCTCTCGACCGAGCCTAAGAAAAAGTCTAAGCTCCTTCCGTTTTTGCTCGTTATTCTTTTCCTTCTTCTTGCTGCCGCCGGCGCCTGTTATTATATCGTTGTCTATCGTCCCGACCTAAACCCGTTTGCTAAGAATACCACCTCAACCGCCGTTATTCCCGAAACTAAACCTGAAACCGATACGAAAGAAGCTCCCAAACTATCAGATTCCGAACTAGCCGCCCTTATCGACGCATATATAGAAAAAGGGAACTGCGGAGACGGCGATATCAGAAACCTAAATAGCGAAAACGCCGAACTCTGGAAACGCCAAATAGCCTGGGCAAAAATCAAGTCTAATTACGAAGAAGATGGTTTTTATGACGAAAATGACCCAACAGCAGTATTACATAAATACTACAAAAACTTAACTTACGAAGACCTCAACAAAGCATATCAAAACCTCTTCGGTAGTGACGAAAACGTCACAAAATCAACCGAAAAATCGCCATTATGTTGGGGATTAAGCTACGATGATAATAAGAACCTATACTACGTCGGCACCGGCTGCGGCTGTGTAGATGCCGTCTCGAGCACATACGAAATTACCAATAAAGAAACAGATGACGATACTCATCTCATAGTGGACATTGCCCTAACCGAATCTTTCAACGAATCTTCTGTCGGCCATGAATTCATTGAACAATCAGGTCTCGACTTGCCAAAAACCACTAACTATCGTCTAACCTTTGAGTACGACAAACCCCTCGAAAAATATGTACTAAAAACAGTTAAAAATCTAAACTAAAAGGATAAAAAATGGATCCTAAACAAGAAAATTCAACTACTCCACAACCAGCTCAGAACACTGCGACGCAAGCTCCGGCTACAACCACGCCAGCAACAGCTCCAGCAACCGCCCCAACTCCAACTGCCGAACCAACCCCCGCCCCTGAGCCGGCCAAAGTTCCAACCGCCGAGCCCATCCCCGTAACCGACAACACTCAACCAACAGCCCCAACAGCCCCAGAAACGCCGAAAGCTCCCGCCACGCCTCATATCTCCGAACCCGCACCTGAAGCTTCCGGTATCGAGCCAGAAAAACCCGCCGAGCCCGATCCTGAAGCCATCAAAAAAGCCGTCGCCGCAGAGCAACTCGTCTCAAGCGCCGAAGCAGAAACCCCCGTCGACATGAAAACCAACGGTTTCCCAAAAGACCAACCTCGCAAAAAGTCTTCAACCCTCGTTCTTATCATTATCATCGTCCTTATTTTGCTTGGTGGCGGAGCTTACTATTACTTTGCCGTCTTCAAACCCGACATGGAAGCCAAAACCCGCCAAAGCAACATCCCTAAAGCTACCACTGTCGAAGAATCGCTCCCCGAAGATACCGACGAAACACTCCTTGAAGATGCTGCCAACGCAGAAGTCGATGTTTATACCGACTCTGGCGACAATTCAGACGAAGAAACCGTAGAAACCGTCATTGACGCTGCCGCAGCCAACAACACGTCCAACACAACAACCAACACATCCAATACTACGTCCAATACTACCTCAAATTCTTCTTCAAGCTCCGCCTCGAACACCGTTCAAGATAGTGATACCGCAGGGGCCTCAACCAGCGGCACAAATTAGCCCAAAGAGCGCAATCCCCGTTGCAATCGCCACATTAAACGATTCTTTTTGACCCCTCATCGGAATTTCCAAAAAAGTGTCAATCATATCATAAAGTGAATAATCTATCCCGTTCACTTCTTCTCCAAGCACCAACACCACCTTCTCTCCAACCCTCCTCTTTATCTCTCCAAAATTCTTAGCAGTAAGCATTATTAATCTCTTGTCTTCAATATTATTTTCAAGTCCAACAATCTTATACCCCTCCTTCTTCCATTTCTTAAACTCCAAAATTATATCATCACACGCATAGTTTTTAACCGTCTTCTCCGCACCAAGCGCCGTCTTTTCTATCTGTTTATTTAGCTTTTCTCGAAGATGCGGCAAAACCCGCTCGTCCTGATACCTCGGCGTATATCCAGAAAACACCACCTCAAAAACCCCGAACCCATCCGCCGTCCTAAGAATCGAGCCAACATTTCCCGTTGCTCGAATATTATGCAAAACTAAAACAATCTTCATTTCTATATGGTACAATAAATACAAGTATGATTCAAATCTCTAAAGATTCCACGTCCCAGATTATCAAATCCCTCAAATCCGGCCAGGTCGTCGCCCTTCCGACCGAAACAGTCTTCGGCCTTGCTATCGCCCTTAACTCCGCCACCGCTTTGGAGAAACTTATCTATCTCAAACGCCGCGACCTAAAATCCGGAAAAATCTTCACCCTCGTCCCTATCGACAAAGCCGATTTCTCAACTTACGCCGTTATCACCAAACTCGCCCGCGAATACATCGGAAAATACGTTCCCGGAGAAATCACCCTCATCCTCCATAAAAATCCCGAGTTCCATCATCCTTACTTTGACCATTTCTCAACCATCGGCCTTCGCCTTCCAAAATCGCCACTCTTCTCCCATATTCTCCCGGAAACCGGCCCGCTCCTCCTCACCTCTGCTAACCCCCGCGGCGACAAACCAGCTATCTCCTCAAAAGAGGTTGCCGAATCTCTCCCTAAAGTCGATGTAATCGTCGAAGGGGAAACCACAAAGGGGAAACTCCCCTCCACCGTTGTTGATTTAACCGAGAAAAAGCCTATCATTATTCGCCAAGGCGATCTCAAGATACCACGTTTCAAATCCTAACATTTCACAATCTTTTCACGTTTCTTCAACTTTTTTCACAAATTTTTCACGCCATATTTTTCTACCTAAACCCACACTCACCTCTGTTACTTGCACTTTTCCTTCCAGAGCTCTCCGCAGCCTTCCTCTTTCGGTTATGATGTCGGGCAATCTCTACTGGGCCTCTAGTAATCTCAACGCTAGAGGTGCGGGCGGCTACTTCTGGGCATCTACGCCTAACTCCTACGCAAATTCACGGAACTTGTACTTCGTCTCCACTAGCGTTAACCCTAAGGATAACTATGGTAAGCC
>JAFWKB010000035.1 GCA_017511405.1 Candidatus Saccharimonadota bacterium | reverse complement strand
TATCTTCGGTTAGTTTCCATGGCTGAGTGGACAAAAATTTGAGCGCGGTGACGTCCACAATATTCTTTTTCTGGTCAGTATCGTCCGATTCAGGATTCTTCTTTCCAAAAGCAAATCCGATTAGTATGGCATCATTTACTTTTAGAGTTTCTAACTTTTCATTGCTACCGCCATAGACGGAGAGATTTTTGATTCCAGAGGCATCAAAAGATTCAAGAGAGGAGTTTTCAGAAATATCAATAGCGCTCATCATTTCCGTATTTCCAGAAATATCAACAGAAACAAGGTTAGGCATCAAGGCGAGGCTGCGTATTCTTCCAATTCCTTTATTAGAACAGTTCAGAGTCGTGATTTTAGAGAAGTCGACATCTTCAATCGAGGTTACAGAGGAAGATGTTTCGGAATTATAGTTCTCAACAATACAGGCCGCAGCAGCATCGTCGAAATAACTAGAATAGCCCTCAGCAAACGCAAAATTAACAGAAAAAAGCGGAGACAAAGATAATAAACAAATAAAAGCAAGGCAAGGGACGAGTTTTTTCAGTTGTTTTTCAATATGAGAACACATGATATTTTCCTTTAACATAACCTTTTTGTGAGTTAATTATATCACAATTTATTGCCGATTAATAGTTTTTGCAATATGCAAAATTGTCGGGAGACGAGGAACAACATCGCGAAGGCGAGACGTGGTTTTCAAATCCGAGCTTATCATAACGCGCATAATCTTAATTTCTTCAGCGCCAACATTTCCGCCGAGCTGTTCGCGGAGCGCAGATTCCGTAGAGTCCCAGACGTAGAAACAATACGGATCAAGTTTTCGTCCTTCAGCATCCTTAACAAGATTAATTTGTTCGCCATTAGTCTTAGCAAAATTGAACCAGAACCAAGTTTCGACAAGCTCGGGATTTACGCCGGCGTTAAGTGCGGCAAGGATTTGATGGAGAAGGTCGAAATATTCGGAGCTAGTCGAGTTCTCGGCAACACCTCCGATTTTCTTCATGACAAAAGAAGCAAGTTCAAGCTCAGGAAGTTTGTAAACAATATTATTATAGTGTTCTAACATTTTTGCGGAGGTCAAAATTCCGAGACGGTTGTTTAGGCCTTTATGGACGGTTATTTCCGACATACAAAAAAGCTCGACGCCTCCAGCGAGTTTTGACTTTTCTTTTCGAACGCCTCTTGCAATTACAGAAACAGGACCTTGTTCGGTTAGAAAATTAATAATTCTATCAGCTTCTCCGTAGTTAGTGCGACGAAGCACGATTGCGTGCGTTCGAATATCGTTCGACATATTCCTCCACTTCAATTGGTTTCATCTTCTCTTTATCTAGTATACCTTTAATCCCGTAAAGTTTCAAATCAAACTTGACGAGTTTTAAACTCGTGACGAGCACGATTGGAATTTTTGAAGTGTCGGTGTAGGACAAAATTTCATTCAAAAAAGAGAATCCGTCAACACCAGGAAGGAGAACGTCTAGAAAAATCAAGTCGGGTAGAGGAGCTTCAAGCGAATTTATGGCATCAATAGCATTTTTAAACTTAACGACTTCGATTTTTTTATTAACTTTTTTAACGCTATGAGCAATACAATCGGCAAACATTTCATCATCGTCAATAATAAAGATTCTCGAAGACATTAGAATAAACTCGCTTGGTTAGAAATTGGGAGCTCGACATAAAAACTTGTGCCGTCACGATGACGAATTGCACCAACATTCGCATGCATAAAACGAGCGAATTTAGTGGCAATATAAAGACCGAGCCCAGACGAGTCGGGGCGGAAAGAGATATCAACCGGAGCATCGAGCGAGTCGGTGGTGATTTTTTTATAAATCTTAGTAGGGAGGGCGGGGCCAAAATCGCGAACGGTGATTTTTACTTTCTTGTTCGAATCATTGACCGAAAGAAGAGAGGTCGTTTCAAGAGTCGAATAATTAATTGCATTGACGCAAAAGTTATAAATAATAGAGTGAAGAAGATCAGGATTAGCGATAACAAGGCGAGAATGATTAGAATATTTTAATTTAAGTTTTTTAGAGTTCGAGCGGAATAGATAATTTAGTTCTTTTTCAACCTCGTCGCAAACATTGCGAACGGAAACTGGCTCAAGTTCAAAAAGTCCATCTTCGAGGCGTGCAATTTTAGAAAGGTCAGAGACTTGTTTAAGAGTGCGTTCGGAAACAGAAACGAGTTTTTGTTGATATTCTTTAACCTCATTTGGGTTGGTCGGGTCAAGACAGAGTGCGAGTTGGCGCATAAGCGCAAGCGGCGCTTTCATTTCGTGCGCCGCAACAAGAATTCCGTTTACCTCCATCGTCATAGAGGTATTGTAGCATATTATTTGATGATTTTATCGATAATTCCGTAGGTAAGAGCTTCTTCGGCCGACATCCAATTGTCACGATCCATATCTTTTTCAACTTGCTTCAGATCTTTCCCAGTATTCTTAGCAAAGATTTCGGCAAGACGTTTTTTTAAGAAAACACCTTCACGAAGCATGATTTCCTGGTCGGTGATTTTCCCCTCGGTGCCGGAGGAAGGTTGATGAATCATGATACGAGAATTTTCAAGGCAATAGCGATGACCTTTTGCGCCGGAAGAAAGCAACATGGCACCCATTGAGGCTTGAAGGCCAATTCCGATGGTTTCTACATCGGGTTCAACATAATTCATCGTGTCGATGATAGCGAGGCCATCGTAGACTGAGCCGCCGGGGGAGTTGATATAGAGTTTGATTGGTTTTTTAGGGTCTTCATGAGCGAGGAAGAGAAGTTGAGCAACGACGAGATTCGCCGTGTGAGAATTTACATCTTCGCCAAGAAAGACGATGCGGTCGTTTAGCAAACGAGAGTAGATATCGTAGGCGCGTTCACCGCGCGAAGTTTCTTCAACGACGGTCGGAACGAGGTAATCTGTGTTTTTAGAACTAGTCACTGTGTTTTTTAAACTCATTGGCGTGTTTTCCTTTCTTGTTAACGAGTTTTTATTCTATATCTCCGGGTTTCGCATTGGAGTTTATCATGTTTTGAAGGGTGTTGTTATGAAGGATGTTAGAATTATATTCGTCGATTTTAACATTATAGTCATCAATCAGTTTTCCGAGCTCAGAATAGAGGTTATCAAGGGTGGCAGCGGTATCTAAAAGTTCATTTCTTCGGCTATTGAATGCGGTACGAGAGGTAAAGCATCCTTCGGTGTCGGCGCATTTATTAAACTCTTCAACCTCCTTATTGAAGGAATTAGACTTTGACTCGTATTCTTCGGTCTTTTGGTCGATTATTTGTTTCTTCGACTCAAGCTCTTTAGAGAGTGACTCGATTTTTTCGTGAAGCTCTTTGAACGGAGCAATATAAGAATCGTAATAGTCGACAATTTTATCTTGGTCGGTAAAGATTTCCGAGAAATGAGTTTCTAGCTCAGTCGGGAGGGTTTTAACTTGAGTTGCGGAGCGAACATAGAGTTCGTCGAGGCGTTCAGAATCGGGATAAGTTTTTAAAGCTTCGTCGAACAGGCTTTGGTTGGAACTATAAACTGACTCGAGGAAAGGGACGAGGCGATTCTTTTCAATACCAGAGAGCCGAGCCCAAACGGCATGAAGGAGCTCGTGGGCGGTTGTCGATTCGCGGAATCCGGCGAGCTCAGGATTGTCGATGTCGTAGACATAGATTTGGTCGGAATGGTAGCAGCCGTAAACGGCGATTTCCGGATCGGAAGAGTCACAGTCAAAATTAAACTCGTCGCGAGAATCAAGACGAGGTCTTGTTGCATTAAAAATGCGCATACCTTCGGCGGTAAGGCCGAGGTTGTCGCGAATTTCTTCCATATCGGAAGAAGGAACGTAGGAAGAGCCCTTGAGATAGTCAGTAATTAGAGTACGGTTAAGGAAAAAGATTCCACCGAGAAAAAGTAAAACAACTATAAAAACAGCGATAATTGCGTGGGATTTTTTAGAGGACGGAGAAGATGATGCCGGCTCGGACGGATAGGGATTAGTGTTAATATAGACCGAACGAGAGGCGTTAGGCATGCTCTACTCCTAGTTTGAGTTTATTTTTAACGAGCGTCACGACAGCAACATCACCTTTTTTAAGGTCACCTTTGATGATGGCTTCGGAAAGGAGAGATTCAAGATTATCTTCAATTGCGCGTCGAAGCGGACGAGCGCCGTTTTTCGGATCATAACCGAGATTGATGAGGTATTTTTTAACCTTATCGTCAATTTTAAGACCGAGATTTTGAGAACCGAGTCGTTTTTTAAGATCGGCAATTAGGTTGTCAAAAATCTTTTCGACATTTTCTTCGGTTAAGGCACGGAAGACGAGAATCGAGTCGAGGCGGTTGATTAGCTCGGGGCGCATAGCCTTTTTTAGAGCGCGCATAGCGTAAGACTTAGATTCTTCATATTCGCGCTCGAGTTCTTTTTTAGACTTTTTACTGTCTTTTTTCTCACTAAATCCGAAAGTGTCTTCGCGGTAGGCTTCATTTGCGCCGAGATTAGAAGTAAGAATAATGATTGTGTTGTTAAACTTAACTTTTGTACCTTGACCATCGGTCAAAACACCATCTTCTAGGATTTGGAGAAGCATATTGAATACGTCGGGGTGAGCTTTTTCGATTTCGTCAAAGAGAACGACCGAATATGGACGGCGGCGGACAGACTCCGTCAATTTTCCGCCATCATCATAGCCGACATAGCCGGCGGGAGCGCCGACGAGGCGAGATACATTATGTTTTTCGCCAAATTCGGACATGTCAATTTTTATCAGGGCGTTTTCGCCGCCGAAAACTTCACGGGCAATTACGCGGGCGAGTTCAGTTTTACCAACACCGGTCGGGCCCATAAAAAGGAAGGATCCAATCGGCCGGGAAGGGTTAGCGATTCCGGAGCGACCACGGCGGATAGCTTTAGAAACGGATTTGATGGCCTCGTCTTGGCCAATAACGGAGTGTTTGAGATGAGCTTCAAGATTAGAAAGGAGTTCTTTTTCGTCTCCATAAACTTTTGAGACGGGGATGCCGGTCTTGAGAGAGATAGCGGTTGCAAGGTTTTCTTCAGTTAAGGTTGGGGTATCCTCCTCTTTAATACCTTTCTTTTCTAGAGCTTTAATCTTCTCCTCAATTTGAGAAAGGGAGGTTTTATACTCGGCAGCCTTTTCGTAATTGTTTTTCTCGGCAGCAGTTTCCATCTTTTCTTCGAGAGAATGGAGCTCGATTTTGAGTTTTTTCAACTCGCCGCTTCCTTTTTTATCAGCTTCAACCTTAGCTATGGCGGAAGCCTCGTCGATCACGTCGATAACTTTGTCGGGCATAAAACGGTCGTTAATATAGCGGCCAGACATCGTAATCGCAGTTTCGAG
>JAFWKB010000034.1 GCA_017511405.1 Candidatus Saccharimonadota bacterium | reverse complement strand
TGCGACGGTTGCGGTGGCAGCTGCGATTGTTGCGGCGAGTGTTATTGTGAGGAATGTGGAGACCCCTCGACGTATGATTATTGTTATCCTGTGGGGTGACAAAAGTTCTTTATTAGCAAAAAACCGTCTCTTTTGAGGCGGTATTTTGATTTTTTAGTTCTTGTTCGGAAATTAGTCGACGTGGATGATGGTCGGAGCTTCGACTTTTTCTTTTTCGAAAGAAATGGTTAGGACACCGTCGCGGAGTTCGGCTTTAACGGCGTTTTCATCTTGGCGAACTTGGACAGGGAGGGCGATTGTACGAGAAAACTCACCCCAGTAACACTCTTGGATGTGCCAACGGGTCGTTTGGTCATCTTCCCCGCCGCTTAGAACGCCAGAAATAGTCAAAATCGAATCGTGAATCGAGACGTTTAAGTCGGACTTTTTAATCCCAGCAGTTCGGGCCTTAATAACTAGTTTGTCGGCGGTTTCATAGACATCTACGGCGAGTTGTCCAGGAAAGTCGCTTTCTGTTTCCCACCCATCATCCCCCTCGTCTGATGGTTCGATAGCATCTTCTTCGGGCTCGGCAAGCTCTTCTTCCTCTTCTTCAGGAGCGGCAAGCATTGGCTCGTCAGGCTCGAGCATAGTGGTAGCGTCGTCTTCAAGGAAGGCGGCAGCTAATTCATCTTCCATCAGCATGTCATCGTTGGTTTTACGAGCCATACTCGGTTTCCTCCACTTTATTGATATAAGCTTTATTGTAATAGAATTCTTTGATAAAATCAATAGAGAATATGGTTAAAGGCAGGAAAAGTGTTGTAAAAAATACTACATTTATAGGATTTGGGAGTGGATTTGATTTGATTTCTCCCCTGTTATGTAGAGGTTGTGGGATGAGAGGAGAGGTATTGTGTGAATGTTGTAAAAAATACATTTTGGACAATGTAACAAGACGGAAGATTGAAGATTTTGAGAGAAAAGTATTCCAAAAAGCGGATTATCTAGGGTTTAGGGATGAGATTTTAGGGGAGCTGGTTGAGGAATATAAATATAGTTCAGTAAGGGAGATTGGAGAGGTACTTGCAGAAATTATAGTTAAAGGATATTTCGAGCGCGAAGAGGAGGTTATTTTGGTGCCGATGCCGACATCGAGGCGGCATATTAAGGAAAGGGGGTTTGATCATATTGGATTGATTGCGCGAGAGATTGAAAGGTTGACGAGAGGAGAAGCAGAGGTTTGGCGACTCTTGAAGCGGGCGAAAGATACGGTGCAGGTCGGGGCGGACGAAGAAACGAGGAGAAAACAGGCGAAAGAAGCGGTCCTAGTTGATGATTCCCTTTTGGAAGAGTTGTTTAGGAAGAAAGGTCGGAAGGTGAAAGTTGTTTTGTTCGATGATGTATGGACGACGGGAGCGAGTTTAACGGAAGCGGGGAGAATGTTGAAAAAGGCGGGAATAAAAAATCTCCGGGCCCTTGCTCTTGTTAAAAATCGGCAAGGGAGAAGTCCGGAGATTTTTAGTGGAAAGTTTATTTGACTATTTCGTGACGATATTGAGGACAAAGTTCACAATTGCGTAGGCGAGGATGGCTATAACGAGGCCGATAAGGGCGTAAAGGATAGTGTTTTTAGCATCAGTCACCTTTTTAGCGTCGCCAGCGGAAAGGGCGTATTTTAAGCCACCAACGATTAACATGATGACGGCGAGAGCGCCGACGATGTAGAGAATTGTGTTGGTGACGGTTGTGAAAACACCGGAAGGGCCAATGAGCTCGGAAGGCATGTCGTCGGTTTTAGCGGCTTCGACGCCATCACGAACAGAAAGGGCCATAACTTTGCCAGCAAAAAGAGTGCAGTAAGCGGCGGCACCTGTAAAAATTTGTGAAGCTGTTTTTGCAATGTTTTTCATTAAATTTCTCGCAGTTAATGAGTTATTTATTCTATTATAGCACAGATTTTAGGAAATGACAAGAGTTTAAAGAAAAAGTAAGGATTGTCCTAGGATTTCTTTATGTCTTCAATAATGTAGCGTGGTCGGGATTTGACCTCGGAGTAACTTTTTCCGATGTATTCGCCGATTATCCCTAAGGAAATCATTTGAATTCCTCCGATAATCCAGATTGAGCAGATAGTAAAAGTCCATCCGGAAACTGCTTTGCCGATAAGTTTAATGATGACTGCGTAGATTAGTATGAACGATGAAACGACGAGCATTAGAGCTCCCAGTGCAAATACTAGGCGAATCGGTTTTATGGAGAAGGATGTGATGCCGTCGATTGCAAAATTAAACATTTTTCTCATTGAGTATTTGCTTTTGCCTGCAAGGCGTTCTTCCCTAGCATATTCGATGATAGCTGTTTTGAAACCTATGGAAGGAATTATTCCTCTTAAAAAAAGGTTTACCTCCTTGAAGTTTGACAATTCTTCAAGAACGCGTTTTGATACTAGTCTATAATCGGCGTGATTATAGATTGTGTTTGCGCCGAGTAGGTTCATTATTTTATAAAAGAATTGAGCTGTATTCCTCTTCAAAAAGGAGTCACTTTTTCTTTCTTTTCTTACGCCATAAACGATTTCGTAATGTTCTTTTGAGAATTTTTCAATAAATTTATCTAGGATGTTTATATCATCTTGAAGATCGGCATCTAGACTAATTATGGCGTCGCAATAATTTTTGGAATACATCATTCCAGCAAGCAGGGCGTTTTGGTGGCCAAAGTTTTTGGAGAGCTTGATGCCGATTATGTCGTTTTTGGAGTTTTTGATGATTCCCCAAGTATTATCTAGTGAGCCATCGTCTATAAGAACGAGCTTACTTTTTTTAGAGATGTTATTCCTTACTAATGTGTGCATTTTTGCGCGAAGGCGTTTAATGGTTTCGGGGAGACATTCTTCTTCGTTGTAACAAGGTATTATAAAATAGATAATTGGCAACTTTTTCATTTGGTTTATTGAATAGTAGTTTATCATATATTTTGGGAAATAATGTTGTTTCTGGCTGAAAAAGTGTGATAAAATGGGGTGGACGGAGGGTTACCCAAGTGGCTGAAGGGGACGGTTTGCTAAATCGTTAGTCTGGGGAAACCTGGAGCGGGAGTTCGAATCTCCCACCCTCCGCCATTTTTTGTGCGAATTTTTAGTGGATATGGTATAATTTAGGTATGGAAAAGAAAAAAACAACCGTTTCGGACAAAGAAATTGTTAACTGGGAAGCGGAAGAATATGTGCAGGCGGACAAGAATGCGGGTTGGTATGTGGGGCTTGTCGTGGTGTCGCTAGTGCTTGGGGCGTTGTCGGTGTATTTAAAATGGTGGACGTTTACGGCTTTGATTGTGCTTTCGGCGATTGCATTGGTGATGTATTCGCTTAGGCCGCCGAGAAAGTTGCACTATTCCCTGACGAGCAAAGGGCTTTCCGAAGGAAATAGGCTTTATAGCTATGAAGAATATCGAAGCTTTGGGGTGTATCAAGATGGAAAACATTATGCAATTATGTTGACGCCGAGGAAAAGATTTTCTCCGAGAGTAACGGTGTATTTTCCGAAGGAATCGGGAGAGAAAATTGTTGATGCTTTTGGGGCAAGGTTGCCTATGGAGGAGGTAAAGCTTGATTTCTTAGACAGGATGGTGAAATTTTTGAGATTTTAGAATTCTAGAAAAAAAGACTTGAGCGGTTTAGAAAAATGTGCTAAAATAGAGGTAAGAATTTTATAAAAACATAAAAAAGGGTGGCTATGAATAACGACGAATTGCAGAAAGCAATTGATGATATTACAAGAGATAATGCTGCGTCGGTTCCGGCGGAAGGGGGAGCGGCAGATAATGAGGCGCTCGCCGAAGAGATGGCTAGTAGTGCTCCAGTGAAAGGAGAAGGGGTGGCTTTGTCGCCGACTGCGGAGATACCTGCGGCTCCTGCGCCAGAGGTGCCGGTTGATCCAGGAATGCCTCCGGCAACTCCAAGTATGCCACCTGCGCAAGAAGCGGCTCCGGCTGCGCCAGTTGCTCCTGCGCCAGCGCCTGCTCCGGCCCCTATTCCAGAAGCTCCGATTGTACAGGCCCCTGAGGCGCCTGTTCCAGAAATTGCATTTAACCCAAGCGTAACGGCGGAGGTTGCTCCTCAGGCGGGAGATATGTCAGAGATGCTTAAAGAGGCTTTGCGTGAACTTTATCCGTTGCTCGATAAGGTGCAGATGGAACCGGAGGAGAAGTTCGAGATTTGTATGAAGGTTGCGGAAACTGATAAGAACGCGATTGCGGGTGCGCTTAATGCTGCAAAGCAAATCACAAATGAAACAACGAAGGCTGAGGCTTTGCTTGAAATCGTAGAAGCTGTTAAATAATACTTATTTCTGTTTGAGTTTGGGCGGGCCTCGGCTAGAGGTCCGTTTTTAATAGAGGCGAGATTGACAAAAATCGATAAGTGTGCTATAATGAAGATATGTGGCGTATTCTAGCGTCATTATAACTATTTTGATTCCCTATTTATGTGGGGTGTTCTTTAAAAGGGAGGTGCAAGGTATGAAAATGGATTGGGACAAGATTGAGTCACTGTCGATTCTTGATGGTCCTTGTCGTGATGAACTCATGGACTCTTTGAAGTATGCGTATGATAAGGACGTACGGCTTAACGTCAAGTTTGATGTTGAATTCACCGAGAGAACTGCGAGGTTTTTAACTGTTCTTCGTATTACGCGTGTAGGGCACGAAGATGGCTCCGGAAGATCCTTTTGTGTTGAGGGAATTTGCCGGGATGGCGATGTAATGCATACGTTTGTAGCTTGGTATAACACCAGGAATAGAACTGGCGTGATAAAGCTGGGAGTTTTTTTATGACCACCTCTACAAAAAAACAAGGCCCCGAGATTCGGGGCTTTTTCTTGTCTTTATTTTTTTTGGTTTAATACATGGCGCCGCCGCCCATGCCGGTAGAGACCTCGGGTTCTTTTTCTGGAACTTCGCAGATGAGGGCGCCCATTGTGATAGTAGTAGCGGCGATAGAGACGGCGTTTTGGACTGCTTCGCGAGTGACACGGGCAGGGTCGATTACGCCGGATTTTTTCATGTCAACAAGGCCTTTTTCTGGAGTCATGACGTTAATACCGAAGCCAGGTTTTGCCTTTTCTACATCGGCGAGAAGAGCGGAAGCGTTGAGTCCAGCGTTCTCTAAGATATGGAAGAGAGGACGTTTGAGGGCGTTTTTAACGATTTTGGTGGCCGGATCAGATTCGTCAAGTTTTTCTGCTAGGTTGACAAGGGTGACACCACCGCCAGGAACGATTCCTTCGGAAAGAGCGGCTTTGGTGGCGGCGACTGCGTCGTCGACGCGGAATTTTTTCTCGTCGATTTCGGTTTCTGTGGCACCGCCGACTTTGATGATAGCGACTTTGCCTTCGAGGGCGGCGGCACGTTTGTCGAATTGTTCGCGTTCGTAATCGGAAGTGGCAAGGGCGGCTTGGTTTTTGATGAGGGAGATGCGATCTTTAACGGCTTCTTTGTCGCCAGAACCTTTGATGATAGTAGTCTCGTCTTTAGTGGCGAGAACTTTGCCGGCGGAGCCCAGGACCTCCATGCCACATTCTTCTAGTTTGAGACCTTTATCGGAGGAAACGAAGGTAGCATCGGTGAGAATGGCGATATCTTCCATGATTTCTTTTCTTCTGTCGCCAAAAGCGGGAGCTTTGAGAACGAGAGAATTGAATACGCCTTTGAGCTTGTTGAGGACGAGGAGGGAGAGAGCTTCACCTTCTACGTCTTCAGCGATGATGACGAGGTCTTTTTTGCCGGAACTTGCACATTGCTCAAGGAGAGGAAGGATATCGGAGGAGGCGGAGATTTTCTTGTCGGTGACGAGGATGAGGGGTTTTTCGAAGACAGCTTCTTGACGGTTTACATCAGTAACAAAGAACGGAGAGGAATAACCTTTGTCGTAAGAGAAACCTTCGACGATTTCCTGCTCCATTTCGAGGCCTTGACCAGCCTCAACGGTGACGACGCCGTCTTTGCCGATTTTTTCGATTACATCAGCGATAAGCTTGCCAATTTCTTCATCGCCAGCAGAGATGGAAGCGACGGAGGCAATTTTCTTGGGGTCGCCTTCGATTTTTTCGGCGAGTGAGTCAATTCCCTTGACAATTTCCGCGCCGGCTTTTTCGATTCCCTTGCGGAGTTCCATTGGGTTAACGCCAGCGGCAATTAGTTTGTTAGCCTCGTTTAGGATTTCGTAAGTTAAAACGGTAACGGTTGTGGTGCCGTCGCCGGCAACTTTGTTAAGTTTTTGGGCGGCGGATTTGATTAGTTTGGCGCCGATTTCTTCGCCGAGGTTTTCTTCGGTTGAACCGAGTTCGACCGCCTCAGCTACGGTGACACCGTCGTGAGTAATAACAGGAGCGCCGTAGGTTTTTTCGATGATGACGTTTTTGCCTTTAGGTCCAAAGGTAACTTTGACAGCATCGTAGAGTTGTTTTGCACCGCTCAGGATTTTTTCGCGGGCGTCAGATTCGTAATAGATTTTTTTAGACATAATTCCCTTTCTATCGTATTAATAAAGATTTTTTGCAAAATGTTTTTACGAGGCCGGTGTTCTTTCGGCCCGTCGTCACGGGCGAAAGCCACCTAATACTCGGTCGTAACCTCCGTGTTGCCTCGTAAATACATTTTTGCAAAAATTGCTATGTTAATCAGGCTAGAATTATAACGTTGCTAAGACGTCTTTTTCTTCGACGATTAGGTATTCTTCCCCGTCAATTTTGACAGGAGTGGTGCTGTATTCTTTATATATAATACGGTCACCTTTTTTGATTTCTTTAACTTCGGCACCAACGGATTCGACGATGGCGAAAGCGGGTTTTTCTTTGGAGTCGCTCGGTAACAGTAGGCCGGAAGAAGTTTTTTCGGCGGGCTTTTCGACTTTAGCGACAATGCGATCTTTTAGTGGTTTTAAACTCATTGCTTGTTCTCCTTTTCTAGTTCTCAATATAGCACAAAAAATTAGCACTTGCAAGCATTGAGTGCCAAAAAACTAATCGGTTTTTTTACTTTGGAATAGATAGGATGCATACGCTATTACAAGTACCGTGGCAGTTAGGCAAACGCCCACTATTGTTCCTGTGCTGTATTCATTCGAGTTAGTTATTGTTCCGGTGTCAGGTGGAATAATTTTTCCGTCTTTATATGCTTCGGCGGTAAAAACCCATTGGATTTCGCCTGAGACATACATATATTTGTTTTCTAGGGTTAGTGGTGCGAGTAATTCCGTAGTTAGCAAAACTTCATCACCGTTGGCGAATGTTCCGAGAAGGACATTGGTTTCTAGTGAACCCTGTTCCGCTGCGGAGGTGCTAGAGATTAGTTCGTTATCTTTATATATGTTAAGTGTAAAATGGGCTAGAAAATCTTTGATTTCTTCGGTCGTTGGTTCCGCTCGTAAGTAAATTTTTACATAATCATAATCGTCGGCGATGTTTTTGATTGTGATATTTTCTGTTCGGACGTCTCCGGGCATGGTGTTTTTTAGTCCACCAAACAAATCTGTATCTGCCCAGTCGCTATCTGAATAAAAAACGAAATTATTTGCTCCGCCTTCAAAATGAACTTTCGAGTTGGCGAAAGTGTTTTGAACAAAAAATAAAGTGAAGGCAATTAATAAAAGTAGACTGAGTAAACATTTTCGCATTTTATTCTCCTCCATTTTCAGTCCAGCTTGCTGTTATGGCTGAGGTCCCATTGTGCGCCACCTGTGTAGCTTCGGTTAGCACTGTGAAGGTATAGGTTGTATTTTCTTCGCTTGCTTCTTCTTTGAGACGCACTGTTCGAAGAATCGGTTCGGTTTTTTGCTCGAGAGCTAGAGATTGGTTATAATAATAAAAACCATCATCTGCTTTTATCCATGAGCTTCCAATTTCTCCGAGTTCCATTAGAGTTGAAATGTCGTCGATTATCGTTTCGGTGTCGCCGGTTTTTTTCTTTAATGTGAGTTTTGCGCGTACCCAAACTGGTTCGATACTGATGTTTTCGACGTAGGGGATTTTGCTGTAAGTAATGCCGGCCGATATATTCTCTAGGTCATTGAAAGGGGTAATGCCTTCGGGGTCGGCTTGATCGTAAAGTTTGATGCTGACCCCGCCGGTAGAAACAATATTATGCGCCGTCTCAGACGTGACATAGTAAGCCACGGAGCCGCTCATCGTTAGGAATAGGGTTATTCCTAGGATGGCAAGAGCTCTGGTTTGAGATTTTCGGCGCATAAATACTTATTTCTCTTCTACTAATTATTGAAGATGATTGATAGCGTCAATGGCATCACTAAAGGTTTTAGCTTGGATGGCTTGCGCGTCGACTTTGACATTGACGGCATCTCCATAGCTGAAGTCGTTGCTGTTAACATTTGTTTTTAGTCTTACTGTGTTAACTGGGCTCCAGAAGGTCATTTCACCTGGATTAATAACGTTGGTAGTGACGGCGGAATAAACTCTATATTCTACATTGTCGATGGTTTCAACATAGCCAGTGTAGTGATCCATGGCATCTGCGCTGCTAGCATCGAAGGCGACATATTCGTAATCGGTTGTGCTATCGGATTTCAATTGTCTAGATACGGCAGTGAAGTAACCTTGATGTCCTTCGGCATCGCTAATATCTTCTTCGTATGGAGTGCCGCCGATTTTTACATCGATTTTGTCAGCATATGTAGTTGGAACCATGTAGCGAATTAAAACATAAGCGTCGCTATGGCCGGCGTTCTCGACGTAGCTAAATTTGCGAATCCATTGGCCGGGGGCAATACCGTCTTTAACTCTAGTGAAGTAGCCATCATGATCATCTCCGTTTGCGATACTCTTCTTGTAATCTGCGGCATCGTCTTTAATTTGTTGGTCAGAGTAGCCCCAGTTACGGCTGGCTTTAGTATGGCCTGCAGCAACGGAGGTAATGTCTGCGGCGTAGGATACTTCAGTGCCCATGTTTGGCGTACAATAGCGGGCGTTTTCATAGGAACCATTGATTAATGATGGGTTTCCGGCATTGGTTATAACACTGGCTGATGCGTTCCAGTCACAATAATCTGAATCGGAGCTTAAACCTGGGAAATTACCCATACGGCCAGAGTTTTGGCGGTGGAGTTGGGACTCGTAAAGATTAATCTTGACATCGCCGACAGTAAACTCGTTGGTTTCATTTTTAGAATCAGTGAAGTAAGCAATTGTTCCGCCGACTGTTAGAGCAACTAAACCAAGTGCTGCTGCTGTTGAGAGGACTACTTTTTTGTTTACTTTCATTTTTTACTCCTTATTAATTATTGGTTGTTGTTAAACGAAATTAATTATATGTTTCCGCGAAGTTTGCGAAGGCGTTTTCTGCGTCGGTGAAGCCGGTGGTTTGGATTGAATCGGAATAGACATTGATCCCTAATGCACAACTATTGTTGTCGTTGTTTTCGCAAGTGAGCAATGTTTTGTTGGAATCGGTAATCCCGTTAAAATTGAGTTTTTCTGTTGGCCATTCGATGGTTTTGTCATTTAAGCCTAGCGGATTTATGCTCGTAATATAGTATTCTGCATATTTAGGCTCATTTTCGACTTCTACGGAAGGATTGTAAGTTACGATGTAACTATCGTTGCTACATTTATGCTCAGGCGTGGTTTCGACTGCGCAGTTATTCATGTTTGGTAGATTTAGGGTTATTACACTAGCTAAGGCGGTTGGAATCACGATGCGGAATCTTTGGTAGACTGGAATATTACCATCGTTGGTTCCTTGAAGATAGAACGGAATCTCCATTGTGTCAGTTAAAGGTGGGTAGTTACTGCTGTCTAGTTCGCGCTTGTTTTCGGCGGTAATGTCGTCGAAGATTGCTAACGATGTAGATGCGTTTCCGACAGTAAAATCATTGGTCGCGATTTCGGTATCTGTAAAGTATGATAAGGTTGCTGTTGAACTTAGCATGCATATCATTGTAGCTACTATTAAAACTACTGCGATTCTGATTTTTTGATACATTTCCCTCCTTTCTCTACCTTTAAAATTTTATATAACTCCATTTTATGCTACACTTTTTCTCGCAGTTTTTCTCCTTTCTTCCAACGTGCCTGGTAAAAACGTCCACGCCAGTAGGAGAGTGCCCACTACCAGTGCGATATAGATGCCGGGCGGCTGTTGGATTTTATGTACGATATAACCGAGATACGGAACGGTGATAATTGGTGTGCCGAGTACGTTTTTATAGTGAACTAGTTTTGCATCGGGGGATTTGTTGGCATCACCTTGAGTTTTAAAGCGAATGACGCTTGGATCTGTTTTGTCGGTTTCTATGTCGACGATGCGGTGAGTGACTATTGTTTTGTCACTGTTCGCTACATAGGAAATAACGTCGCCAACTTTTAGAGTTTTGTAGTTGGTTGGTTTTACGTAGATGATTGAACCGACGGGATATTTTGGTTCCATAGAACCAGAAACAACTGTGAAAGCTTTAAAACCGGCGATTTTTGTTCCGACTAGAGCGATTACGAATAATGCAAATGCGGATACTGCGAGAGTTTCCAATCTTGAGCGCCAGATTTTGAGAACACTTCTTTTTTGTTTCGGGGTATTTAGACTGGCTACAGTTGTAGTTAAGGAGGCTGGTTCGTTAGCTGTGCTTGTGTTTGAACTCGAATCGGAATTTGCGAAAGAAATCGTAGGATAATAAACCTCTTCGCGGGACTCGATTTCTAGATTTTGAGTTTTAATCGCAGCATCGTCATTAATTACCTCTACAGGAATAATAACGACATCATGCGCCTCAATTGGACTTTGGTCCTGAGACATTCCACCTCCACTTTTTACTATAACCATTATAGCTTATGTTAAGTTTTAGTGCAATACTTTTTTTGTTAATGTAGTTTATGCATATATATAATATATGGTTACGTTTGATATAAATTAAGGAAAGAGTTTTGTGTTATAATGGAATAAATATGAGCTTAAAGATGACACTTCAGGATAGATTGCCTGGCTATAATTCTTTTGTGAAGCCACTTCATTTTGTTAGGGCAGTGTCGGCGGGGATTAAGTATGGCTTTCCGGGTAAAAAATTGACAGTGATTGGCGTGACGGGAACAAATGGAAAGACTACGACTTGTTTTATGATTTGGAAGATGTTGAATGAGGCGGGGATGCCGGCGGGGTTGATGACGACGGTGGCTTGGGGTGGGGTGAAAAAGTTGAAGCTTAAGGATGAGCTTAATCATATGACGACGGTAGATTCGATGACGCTTAATAAGAGGATTGAGCGGATAAAAAATGCCGGAGCTAAGTATTTAGTGCTTGAGGTGACAAGCCATGCCATGGAACAGTTTAGGACGCTTGGCGTACCAATTGAAATTGCGGTGTGGACAAATTTAACGCACGAGCATTTAGATTATCATAAAACATTTGAGAATTATCGTAAGGCAAAGTGTAAATTGTTTAAGAAGGCGAAATATGGGGTGATAAATGCGGATGATAGAAGTTCAAGAGAGTTTGTTAAGGTGTCGAAAAATTATATCACATACGGTATAAAAAATGGCAAATTAAGGGCAAAAGACATAGAATTAAGTGTTTCTGGAGTAAAATATTCATGTGGTGATATAAATATTGAGACGAGGATTCCCGGTAAGTTTAATGTGTATAATTCCCTGGCGGCAGTGGCGGTGGGTAAGAAATTAGGACTAGATGACGAAGAAATTGAGAAAGGAATTTTTGCGCTTGAGGATGTTGAGGGGCGAATGAACCGGATTGAGGAGGGGCAGGATTTTACGGTGATTGTGGATTATGCTCATACGCCGGATGCTTTAGAGAAGGTATTTGAGGCAGTACCAAATGTAGAGGGGCGGATAATTTCCGTGCATGGGGGAGCAGGAAGAAGAGACGAATCGACAAGAGCGGAACGAGGGGAGATTTTAGGGAGGAATAGTGACTTTGTGATAATTACGGAGGACGACTCGAGGGACGAGAGCCCGGAAAAGATTGCTAAAGAATTTGTTAAGGGGGCGAAGGCGGTTGGGAAAGTCGAGGGGAGGGATTTGGCGGTAAACTTGGATCGAGAGGAGGCGATAAGAGCTGCGATTAGGCTTGCTCGCAAGGGGGATTTGGTTTTAATACTTGGGAAAGGACATGAGAAAACGATTTTGAGGGGGGATGAGGCAATCCCGTTTGAAGATAGTAAGGTAGCGAAAAAGTATTTGAGAGAAAGAGTTCAGGAATTAGAGGCGAAAAAAAGAGCGGCTCAGGAAATAGCTTTAGCAAGAGCTAAGGCGACGGCAGAGATTGAGAAAAGGAAGAAAGCGAAGGCTTTAGCGTTGCGTAAAAAGAAGCTTAAAACAGAAGATACGTACGGAAATATTGTTGAGTAGGGGCTAGGCGGCGGTGACGTTGTCGGGATTATAGTTGGCGATTCCTTCTGAGATGGTGTCGGTCGAGATATGAAGGGAGGTCGCGATGGCGGCGGCGCAGGCCATATAAGAGACGACGGTTTCCCCAGTCAAGAAAGAAGCACAGGTGAAATGGTTGGAGCCGAGTGAGAAATTGGCTTCGGTTCCCTTTTTGTAAAGTTTAGCAGAATCGATGCGAATTGTGCTTGAGCGGGCAGTGCCGTAGGTTAGAGTTTGTTCGGTTCCGACGAATTTGGAGAAATCAGGGTAGTTAGCGTCATCTTCGTTTAGGACGACGATTTCGGGATTCATTTGGAAAAGAGTTGATTCGGACTCTAAGAAAGATTCGGGGGTCGGGGTGGTCAGAGAGGGAGAGAGGAAATCGGTTAAGGCGGCGACATGAATAGGGAGTCCGTAGAAAACATTGTTTTTAAGGGCATCGGCGGGGGCGGTAACGACACAATAGTTGGAGCCGGCTTTCCAAGCTTCGGAAAAGAATTTATGAAGAACGGAGGTTTTGATTGATCCGTCGGAGGCGAGAACAGCGACGTGCTGTCCGGCGGAGCGAAGAATTTCGTGGACGAAATGGGCGACTGTGGCTTTTCCGGAGGTTCCGGTGACGCAGATGAGTTTCATGTCGCGAATCGGGTTTCCGTAATAGGAAGAAAGGAGTTTGGCGCGGGCGCGTTGAGTCTTAGCCTTGAAGGAAATTTTTGGTTTAGTGTTAGATTTCGACTTAGGGAGATTCTTCGTATTTTCCATGGGTAAATTATAACACATACTGGAGAAAATAGATAAAAAAGACTATCAAAAATCTTAATTTTGTGATATAATAAAAGCGTCATACTAATGTATGATGAACTTTTAATTTCTAGGTGGATGTCGTAGCGAATTTATTCGCGAAAATATCCACATGCACCCGTAGCTCAGCTGGATAGAGCGTTTGCTTGCGGAGCAAAAGGTCGTAGGTTCGAATCCTGTCGGGTGTACCAAAACTTAGAAATTGGAATAAAAAATGTGCCTTTAAGGGGCCATTTTTTGTTATTTGGTTATGGTAATTCAAGAATAAGCGTGTTATAATTGTAGTATGAGTGAAAGTCTTCCGAAAAAACAACAATATGATGTAAATCTCGATGAGATTGGTCGGGTTGGTAGAGGTTTGGAATATGATGATTCGACCGAGATTGATGGAGCCAGTATGGGCGTTGAGGATACGGATTGGTTCACTGGGAATGCGAATTTTGTTATGGATGATAGGGGTGGTTTTCAGCAGGAGGAGAATATTTGGAATTTTGATGATAATAATGGAGGAGGAAAGGTGGTGGGCAATAAGGAACAAACGGGCGTTTCGGAAGGCGTCGATCTTTCGGAAGGATTTAAAAAGAAGGTCTTTAATGTGGCGACTGTTGGGCTCAAATCAGAAAAAGAGCCAGTACAGGAATTTGGCAACTGGAGAGTGGTAGAGTTTTCTAGAAAAGCGGATGAGACTGATGAAGAATTTGCGAAGAGAGACGATAAGCGTCAGATGAGAAAAATGCTTGCTGCGTTTGAGCATGGTGGTGAGATTCTTGCGGTTCCGGATGTGAAGGCCGAGAATAGGGATGCGCTACGTGAGACGATTTCTGACATTCGGGATATGGACGATAAAGAATTTGACAGTAGAGTTGCAGAAGTTGTCGAAAAGGTCCCGACGGATTATGAAAAGGTTGGTGCGGAAAAGATTTATGACAGACTAAAGGGCAATACGGAGGCGCTTAGATTGATTTTTGCGAGTGTGCCGGAAGCTTGGAAAGACAAGCCGGGAGCAACAGGCGAAGCAGACGAAGAGACGCAGAAGCAACTTTCGATGGTGGCGATTGATGCCTATATGGATAAGTTTAAGAATGTGGTTGATTCTCGCGAAAATCAGAGAGAATATGTTAAGGCGATTTATGAGAAGAAGAAAGATGGAAACGAGAAAGGCGAGGACGGATTTGATTATGTTAAAGATTTTGAAGGCAATAAAGGAGAATATTTAGAAGCGTTCGATTATTTGAACTCGGCACTTTATGGGGAGCAAGAAGAGTATCTTTATCATGCAGAGAAGCTACGCGAAATGTCTAAGAAAGAGCCGGCTAAAAGAAAGACTTCGAATGTGATTGTTCGTGCAAAGGCTAAGCCGGTTAAAAGCAATGATAGTGTTAGGGGCGGTTCGACCGGGGCTTTAGGACGCGTGAATAGTAAGAATGTAGAGACGGAAGGCGAGTCTAGATTAAAGAAGGATGTTGCTGGCTTTGAAGAAGATATTGTAAGGGGCAAAGGTGATGAAGAGTGGAATGTGGGCAAGGCGGAGCTTGAGGAGAGAAGGCGTGAAATTGTTGATCGAATACATGAAGCAGGCAATAATGCACAGAAACGAGGTGAAGCTGTAGCTGAGCTTGGGAGATTTGATAGAGAGCTTCTTGATAGAGGTATCAAAATAGATAAGTCGACTAGTGGACTGAATGCAGAGCGAGTTGAGAGAAAAGAAAAGAAAGACGTTCCGACTGCGATTCAGAATATCGCAAATAATACCTATCGACAACAAAAGAACGAGGTGCGTTCGAAGGGCGAGACGACTGGCAGTGTACATGAGTTTAGGATTCCGACGGAGATTTCAGAACCTAAGGTTGAAGAAATAGCAGAAGCGGAAGTTGAAGAGGTGGTCAAGGATGATACGAATGAGGTTGAGGGTAAGGTTGAGAAAAATAACGAGATTGGATTTTCTAAAATTTCTGAGGGAGAGATTGAAGCGATTAAAGAAAGAATTGTTAATGAATGTGCAGAAGCGTTTAATGCTGTTCCCTACGTAGCCTTTAATGGCAATTCTTATACGAGTTCACTTAGCATGTTAGAGAAAGTTGAGGCTATGGAGCCGAGATTTAAGATTGTAAATAAAGATGGCTCTGTGGATGTGTTCACTCGATTCTTTTTCCCGAGCGAACAAGGTGGAGAGACGGGTTTGATGTTTCATCTCAAGAATAATGAAGGAGAGAAATAATTATGGATGATTCTAGTATAAGAACTATTTTCAGGGATAAGGACGGTAGGTTTTGGTTTGTAAATGAGTATATGAGGAAAGAGACGCCGGTCGGAGAAACTGATAAGTCGATAAGTTGGGGGGTGGACTGGGGTAAGACGAAGGAAAAGATGGAGGAGATTACGGACGAAGAGTTGATTTCTGCGCTTGAGAAGATACACGATGCGGGAGCTATGAAAATTGATAATGCGGATCCGGATTTCTTTGCGGTAGGGGCGGTAAAGTTGGCGGAGGAGTAGATAATTCCCTTTTTGTTAGAGGAGGCCTTTCGGGGCTTCTTTTGTTTTTGAGAGGTTTTATGGTAAAATGGGAGGTGGAAGAGTGGCCGAGTGGTTGAAGGCGCACGACTCGAAATCGTGTATGCGGAAACGTATCGCAGGTTCGAATCCTGTCTCTTCCGCCATAAGAGATGTGCGTAAGAAGTCCCCTATGGGGATTTTTTTATGTTCTAATCTTTTATATTCCTATCTTGTTTGTGCTATAATTTAGGTAGTTTATATTTAGAGTAAAAGGAGGAAAAATGTGTACTGGTGTGCGTTTTAACGATGATAAAGGAAATATGTTCTTTGGAAGGAATCTTGACTGGTCGGTTGGATATGGTGAAAGGATTGTTGTTACGCCTAGAGGTTATAAATATAATTCTGCTTTCTTAGGTGAATTAGTGCCAAAGTACGCTTTGATTGGGATGGGGATTGTACAAGAGAATGTACCGCTTTATTTTGATTGCGGAAATGAGGCGGGGCTTGCTATTGCAGGGTTGAATTTTCCAGGTTATGCGCAGTACGAGCCAGATGCGGTTCAAGGTAAGACGAATGTGGCGGCTTATGAATTCCCGCTTTGGGTGGCGATGAATTTTTCTACGGTTGATGAAGCGGAGAAGGCTCTTAAAAATGTTGCTATTGTCGCGAAGCCGATTAATGATAAATATCCAGTTTCTATGTTACATTGGATTATTGGAGACAAAGACCGTAGTATTGTGGTTGAGTATACTAAAGATGGGATGCAAATTTTTGAGAATGATGTTGATGTTTTGACGAATCAGCCCGGATATGGTTGGCATAAGGAAAATTTGAGAAATTATATGAACCTTTCCAGCCCGCAGCCAGAGAAAGTTAATTGGGGTAAGGCAGAGATGACTGCGTTCGGTTCGGGTTCACTAATGAGAGGGCTTCCGGGTGATTATTATTCCCCGTCGCGGTTTGTTAGAGTGGCATATCTTAACACTCATTATCCGGTTAAGTCGACGGAAGAAGAAAATGTTTCTAGACTTTTCCATACTTTGGCAGGAGTGGCGATGATTGACGGTGCGGCGGCTATGGCGAGTGGGGATTTTGAGAAAACGGTTTATACGGGAGGTTTTTCTGCGTCGACTAAGACCTATTATTGGAACACTTACGAGAATCCAGCGATTCAGAAGGCTGCACTTCTAGATTATGATATTGAGGGTAGTGAGTTAGTAGAAGGTTAGAATAGGGGGAGGTATGGTAGATATTTTCGGGATACAAATTGGAGTTAAGAAGATAGTTGGCTCGATTTTATATCTTTTGTTTGTATTTTTGGTTTATTTGATTGTACGGAGAATATTAAAGGGATTTTTGAGGCGCGCAGGTGGATCGAAGATGAATGCGACGCAGAGACAAAGGATTAAAACGATATCGCAGATGATAATGAGTGCGTTGAAATATGTGATGATGATTTTGGTGCTTTTGGTGATTCTTGCGGATTTTGGGGTAAACGTCTCTTCCCTTGTGGCAGGCTTTGGAATCATTACGGCTATATTTGGCTTAGCATTCCAGGATTTGATTAAAGATTTTATTGCGGGGGTGGCGATTATTGTTGAGGACCAGTTTAGCGTGGGGGATGTAGTAGAAATTGATGATTTTAAAGGGACGGTAATAGATATTGGATTGAAGACGACGGAGATTAGAGATAAGACTGGGAAGGTGAAGATTATTGCAAATCATAATATTGATGGGTTGATTAATTGCAGTAGGCCGGAGTAGGGGTGAAAATGAACGGTAAGGAGAGAATCGGAAATAGTGGAGAGATTAGTCGGGAAAATGGGATTGAACGACAGAAGCGAAAACTTGAGGCGTTCTATCTTTCTGGTGGAAATTATGACGCGGTGCTTAGGCAAGCGGATGCGCGAGTTGGGGCGGAAGAAAAAGAGAAAGTTTTAGATATGCTTCAGGAGGGGCAGGTTTCTAAGAACCTTGAATACAACCTTCTGAGGCATATTAAGGGGCCGATGGATGTCGCTCCTGGGGAGACGGCGAGAGAAAATTATGGTCGAATTGCGGGGCGAATTGCGCAGTCGAAAGATGAGCAAGTGATTTTGGCTTATATGACGAATTCGAGATGGGATGAGGGGCAGCGTGTGTTTGGACAAATCGAAGCATTCAAACAGCAGTTCCCTAACCCGATGGATTTTGAGGAGCGATCAGAGGCGTTTATTCGAAGAGTAGCAGAGGCTAATACTCATGATAGAGCGAGGGTACAGGATTATGTTTGGGCGATGAATAAGTTTAAGAGAGATGTTTATGGAAAGAAGCAGGAATATTGGGAAGCGATGAAGGATTTGCATAGGGAGGCGAAAGAAAGAGGAGAGCGACAAGAGAGGTTTGGTGCTCAAGAGAAGTCGGAGAATATTGAGGGGGGTGAGAAATTTAAAGGAACGCGAGAGAGGTTTAGGAAGATTGGGGAAAGAACGAAGAGGATTTTGGGACTGGGCGAAAAAAGAGAAGCTAAGGAGCGGGAGAGCTTAGTGCGAGAAGTGGGGACTAGGTCGCTAAACAAGGGAGAGTTGACGGGGCGTCCGGAACGAGAGAACGAAGACCAACTTTTTGAGAATAGAGAGAGTGGTCTTTTTGGAGTTTTTGATGGGATGGGAGGACTCAATGGAGGGGCGATGGCATCTCAGATAGCGGCACATGAGTTAGCATTTATTGAGAAAGAAAGGCCGATTGAAACAAGAGGAGACTTGGCGAGAGCGCTCGGTCAAATTTCTGAGCAGATTAAGAGAAGCGTGCAGGGGGGAGGTTCGACGGGTTCGATTGGAAAGATTGTTGAGCGGGAAGGTAAAAAGTATATGGCGTTTGCGCAGGTAGGAGATTCGCGGATTTATAGAGTTAGGAAAGGCGAGGCGGAGCTGCTTACTCAGGATGAAGGGTTTCAGAATTTGTTGACGAATTATCTCGGAAGACCAGATGGGTTACCGCCGGTGCAAACAGGAATAGTCGAGCTTAAGAAGGGAGATAACTTAGTTTTCTGTTCGGACGGGATTACGGGGGATTTAGAGAAGGATTTTATTCCAGAGCCAGAATTTGCGCAGTTGGTAGAGAAAGCGGAAACCGCACAAGAAGCGGCGGATAATCTTGTGAAGCGAGCTACGAAAGTTGATGACCGGACGGCAGTTGTGGTTCGGGTTTAGGTTTGGTGGGGATTAGAAAATCTTGCGTGATATAATAGAGGTATGAGTAGTATTTTTTCTAAGATTGTTGAGGGAGAGATTCCCTGTTATAAAATTTATGAGGACGAAAAGAATCTTGGATTCCTTGATATCCATCCAGAAAGTAAGGGGCATGTATTGGTAATTCCGAAGGTAGAGGTTGATAAGATTTATGATTTAAGTGAAGAGGACTATGATTCTTTGTTTAGAGCGGTGAAAAAGGTGGCGAAGCATATGGAGGAGGTTCTTGGACAGAGGACGCTTCTTAAAGTTGTGGGGACGGACGTTCCGCATGCGCATGTGCATTTGATGCCGCTAGACCCGGAATGGGTGTATGGGAGGACACTTGAGCTTCCAGAGGAAGAGTTTAGGGAGATTCAAGAGAAGCTGAAGATGGAGTAGGAGGGCGACGCAGCGGAGAGAGAAGCCGTTTGGCTTAATGTAGATATCCTTAGGGTCAACATTAGTAGAGTTGAAGTACAAGTTCCGTGAAAGCGTGTAGGAGACAGGCGTAGATGACCAGAAGCGGCCGTGCACACCTCTACCGCTGGGATAACCATTGCTCCAGTAGAGATAGCCCGACATCATAACCGAAAGAGGGAGGCTGCGGAGAGCTCTGGAAGGAAAGTTGCAGGAAAGAGGAATTTGGAGCGCGGAGGAGAGTTCCGAAAAGCCATTGAGGTGGAATAGAGGTGGGGATTTTGAGCATGAACTAATTCTTATTGAGGATTATGAGGTTTTCGATATGAGGGGTTTTGGGGAAGAAATTGAAGGGGGTGATTTGAGAAATATTATAGTTCCCTTCTTTAGTTAGGAGAGCGATGTCTCGGGCTTGGGTCGAGGGATTACAGGAAAGGTAAATGATAGTTTCGGGAAGGATTTCTAGGAGTTTAGTGATTAATTTTGAATCGCAGCCGGCACGAGGAGGGTCGAGGATGACGGTCTGATCGGGTTCTATGTAAGAGAGGGCTTCTTCGGACTTGGCAAGGACGGGAGTGATTTGGGCGGAAGTTGAGGTATTTGAGGAAAGAACGAATTGACAGTTCTTAAGGAGTTCGCCATAGGCGCTTTCGTTGCACTCGACAAGGGTGAGGATTTTATCGCGTGCGACAGAGAGACCGATAGTGCCGACGCCGGAATAAAGATCAAGGACTTTTTTGGTCTTGATGTGTTTTTTGATTTCCTTGAGGGCGAGCTCGTAGACAGGGAGGTTGATTTGGAAGAAACCGTTGGGAGAATAGGAGTAAGAATGGTTCAATAGAGAGTCGGAGAGATTGTTGAAAGTTGGGTGAGGTTTTTTGTTCTCAAAGAGACCGCCAGAAACAATTC
>JAFWKB010000033.1 GCA_017511405.1 Candidatus Saccharimonadota bacterium | reverse complement strand
CCTCCCCCCATCACTAAAATCGGGAAATACACGGTTGCGTCGAAAACTTTGGCATAAACCTCTGCTTCGGCACCGTTCGCATAAGGAGAATAAACCGTTGTTGCGAGCATAATTGCTCCGACAATTGTTGCTACGGAACTTTCCAGAAGGTCCGAACAGTTTCCGGCAATGTCGTTAACAAGGTCACCAATAAAATCCGCAATTACGTTTGGAATTCTAGGATCGTCTTCGTCAAGGTCGTGGCGCATCTTTCCGAGAATGTCGGAAGAAATGTCTGCAGCCTTTGTAAAGTTTCCTCCTGCAACGCGGTTGAACATTGCAACGATTGAGCAGCCAAGCGAATAGGTTGTTAATCGCGTAATCGAGGCGTTTCGGCCAAGACTTAACAGTACGCCCTGGACTGGCGAATCCATCTTCACTCCTCCGAATCCGAAGAAAATTAAGAGTAATCCTAAAAGCCCCAGAAGGTGCACCAAAAGACCAGGTACACTCCCGCCGATAATCGCAACTCCTACCGTTAATCCGACTGAGCCTGTTCTTCTTGCGGTTTCTGCCGTTTTGATATTTGCATATGTCGCAAGATTCATCGAGGCTACGCAAGCAATCGTAGACATTGTTGCGCCGATAATGAATGTGAGCCCGCTCGTTGTGTCGATGAAGAGTGACAAAAGTCCCGCAACAATCGCAACAACGACTATGATGCGAGTGTATTCTGTCCACATAAACGCATTTGCGCCTTCTCTAACTCGAGTAGCAACCCAATTCATCTCTTCCGTTCCGTCCGGCATTTTCCGGATTTTACCATAATTTCCGATTACGAATAATCCAGCCAGGAATATAATCGGATAGTCCACAAGTAACATACTCATACTCATAAGAAGAAACCTCCTCTCGTAATGTAAAAGTGCTCCCACGGTTCCCACTACTGGGCAAATTATAACATAAAATTAACTATTCATCTAAGAATTCGCGATATTTACCATTGAGAAACATTGACCAATCCTTAAAATTTCTCCCGGCATCTACATATATATTATATGCGCAAGAAACATTCTTCTCTAGGTCGAACGTATCGCACTCTTCTCGTCCGGGTAAAATCCTTACTTGGAACGCTCCGACCGAATAACCATATTCTCTCCCGTTTTCTTCAAAAACTAAATCCGTATCGCCCTTCGTGTTCACATCACATTTGCTTTCTGCTTTCATTACGGCCGTCGCCATTTTTGCATCCCAATCATATTTCTCAATTTCTCGAACAACTTTGTCACAATCGTTTGCTACTAACTTTACTTTAGAAAAGTTAAAATCCTTGTACCAAGTTTTGTTTACAAGTAGCGTATAACAACTCAAAAATCCGAGCGCGAAGACAAGAACTAAAATAATAAGCTTTTTTATCACATTACTATTTTATCATAGCGAGATTTATCTTGCACAAGAAAAGAAAGTCTGATATAATCAACTCACACGTTTATGTGCGAGCGTAGCTCAGTTGTTTAGAGCGCTTCCTTGCCAAGGAAGAGGTCGAGAGTTAGAGTCTCTTCGCTCGCACCATAAGGGAATTTGAAGGCTCTTCGGAGCCATTTTTTATTGATTTCAATCTGTAAAGCGGGCTGATTTTAGGTGTGTAAACATTCTTATTCTCGTCTATGTAAAATCCGTCCGGAAATAATAATTGTTTACACAACTGCATTTTGGCCGGAGAGAGTTCGAGGATATTTCTGGCGAGATTCGAGACAAAACTAATTGCGAACGCGCAAAACTTTCGGAGTTCCAGCGCGTCAGAGTTGCCGAGCTCGTCTATTTTCTTATCATACATCTTGATTCTCCTGGAGATTTCCTCAAATCTGCACTTAATGCTATCTTTCATCGGTCCAGGTTGTTCTGCCAAGTAGCAATCGAAAAGTCTATCAGCTTCCTTCTTCGCAGCCGCTCGTTGCGAGCGTAGTTTTATAGACTTAGACTCAAAATCTCCTTCTTCTAGGTCGAAAACTTTAGTCAACGATTCATGCAAAGCCTTTTCTCCGTCCTTTGTCAGCTCCATAGAGGCTACAATCGCTTCTATTTTTTCTCGCATTTCTTCTCTCGAGATATACATATAGCAACCACGACAGCGGTATTTCTCATATTCTTTCCCTTGATTATTCTTCACCGTGACTCCCACGAACGTATCGTATTTAGACTTATTACAAGGGCATCCAACATGAGTAATCATCTGATTGAAAGGATATAAGGGGTTGCCGGACGTGTTTGGGCCTTTTTGATTCTTTGACTTACCGTCGAATGCCTCAACTATTTTCTCGCGTTGTTCTTTCGTGATAAGTTTTTGATGGAGTCCATTAGGATTGCTAGCGTCAACTATTTTATGAACCTCTATGATCCCACAATAAAAGGGATTAGTGCAGATTAATCTCCACTTATCCATCTTAAGCGGGGCTTTCTTTAAGCCTGCAAGCTCTACGGAATGATTGTAATCCTGTAAGGCAATAGTGGGGCTCGCTAATCCGTTCGCAATTCTGATTAGCTGAGCCTTTAGTAATGGTCCTACAATCGGGTCAATTTCGTGAACCCCTTTAATCTTGCCCCTCATATACCCAAGCGGTGGAACAAAAGGATAACGGCCATCTCTAATCGCTTTTTCGTGTCCGGCTTTGGTCTTTTTTGCTCTTTCCTCATTACTCATTTCGCCAGTAATTAGTCCAACTTCTATAAGCAGTTTTGAAAGCACATCGCCATTATTCATTTTTTCATCGGAGAATAAGACTTTTATATTGAGCTTGTCGAGTTCAGTAAAATACCACCCAGCCTCATGCACTGAACGCATAAACCTGTCAGGCTCGTCAACTATGACATATCTTATTTGTTTGTTTCGCCTACAATAGTCCATCATTTCCTTCAAGTCTTTCCTTTCAAGATTCTTTCCGGACTTACTCGAAGCACTGCCGCTCCAAGTTCTAACGATTTCTAAATTATGACGTTCCGCAGTCATCATAACGGCTTCATTTTGCCTATTGAGACTATTGTTTTTTAGTTGCTCATCAGTAGACACTCTACATAAAGCGATAGCTTTTTCTTTTTTGGTCTCCATAAATAATCTCCCAAGCAAAAAGGGAAGCTTTCTTGGATAAGACATTCCGAAGAATCTCTAGAAAGCTCCCCATATTGCCAACAAAATCAATTATTATTGACCGATTCTTCGTTATCATAAATTGTCTTATCCGCTTCTATTATCTCATTTTTTCGAGATTCGCGCCATAGGTCATAAAGAAGCTTTGCGAAGCTAAGAGCATTATCCGATAGCTCTTTCTTGTTGAGGCTAGCAGAACGAGCATTATTGGGCAGACCGTGGGCGGCGCTGTTTTTCATGCCATAATACTATTCTAGAATCGCCACATAAAAAATGACGCACGAGAAGATTCTAGAAAGATTATAAAAGGATTATTACTGCCGAATAGTTAATCTGTAATAATCTACGCTACGCCCAGTCTTATGAGATTCTATATTGATTTCACGACTAGCACTCCTGAGACTTTTTCTAATGTCGGAAACTACTCTATTTCTTTTTTGAATATCGTCATCGGATAATAATTCCATTACTTCTTTCGCTGTCAAAGTATGCTCGTCAGCGATTAATAATTCGCCTAGGATTAGCTTATAGGTTTTGGAGCTATTGATTTTGGTTAGCGGCTTGTCATCATAGTAAAACCTATCTAACTTATCTTTGTAGAAGCTCTCCCAAAGTCTTTCTTTTGAGATTAGCCTAATAAGCTGGTTCAAATCAGTTTCGCAAATATCTATAACGAAACTTGGAGCTGGTCCTAGCGCAAATAAAGTGGTCGTTTGCGGCGTCCAATTATAAGTTTCCAATAAACACCTTCGCTCGAGCGCCGCAGATTGTTCCATCTCATAGTTTACTGGCTTATAGAAATGTAAAACTCCCTTGTTAGAGAGAACCTGAAGCCACTTGTGAATAATGGGCTCGGTCAATTTTCTTTCGGAAACTCGCTCCGAATAAAACAAAAATTGTCTAGAACCTCCAGCTATCAGAAACTGCTCTTTGATTTCTTCGAGAACCTCCTTTAAGATTGCCCTGTTTTTCTCGTTATATTCATTCATATCGAAAGGACTCATCTGCTTATTTTAACATACTGATTTTGCTGATGTTTATTATTGTGTTATAATTAAAATGTTCAAGTCGATTTCAAAAGCGCATCGGAGCGATAAGCTCAATACTGCACGATGTTAGAAATGACACCGTGCGGCCAATGGACATCGTGCCCGTTGCGCAGAAACGACTTGAACACCGTTTGCACGGTGTCATTTTTGTTAAAAGGAGTCTCATGGAAAAAGATTACGACCCTAACGCTTGGTATAAGTTTACAGACCAAAATGGAGATACATTTACCGCTAGGGGTGACGACCCTCTAGTAAGGGAGTCTATCACTAAAGGGCTACCTATTTATACCAATGAGCAAGGCGAACACTACATATACCCATACATAGAACAAGACGGAAATAATGTTATAGCTCATATACCGTATTGGTTTAAGACAACACCGCAGTATAACGAATGGGAGAATATTTGGGCTCCGACGATTCCAAATACTGAGATAAATGCGCACACAGTAAGCGTGATGAATGAAGTGTTGGGGCGACTCGGCAGAGATGCCGCAGATTCTTATACTACTAACAATGACCGACAATTCACAAAAACATATACTACCCAGCAAGCTAGCCAATCACCAAAAGATTCAATAAGCATAACTAATTATGGTGTCATAATTAGTGTTGTCTCATTTATTCTTCCAGCGATTTTAGCTATAGTGTTTGCGAAAAGTATTAAGACTAGGATACGACAGAAAGAAAGATTCAATGGAGTTGCTTGGGGGATAGCAAACGGAGTACTTGGCGCAGGGATAGTCGGCTTGCTCTTTGTCGTTATAGCCCATAACTCTATTAACAAGGAACTCGAAACTGTAAAGAATAAGAAATATGTTACGCGCGCTAAGGCCGAAATGCAGACATTTATCAAAGTCTACTTCCTGTGTTTTGTTGGATGGATAATAATTAGTGCTATCGTTATAGCGTCATCAATGTAATTCTCGTTAGTTATAAGTATTGACTTATATTGACTCGCCGCATATTAGTTTCAGAATCTCAACTAGCCCCTTAGAGCTAATGAAACAAAAGTTTCAGACTTAATTAGCTCACGGAATACGCACCAAACAAGTTGGTGCTACCACGGAGAACAAAGGCGGGGGCTCTACTACTGTAGCCTTCTTCCAGAACGCGGCGAGCAGCCTAGTTGACCGACTGTGATAGTGAACTATGATAGAGTCTCTGTCTTTATAAAAATGGTTATATGGACGAGTGATTTTCAAACTTGAAATTAGCGTAACTAACAGAGAGAATAACCTGCCATCTCCTTACTTCTTCTATGATTATCTGTCTATTCTCAGCGGTATTGTCTAACTCTTCGAGACAAGGGGTGGGCGCAATTTTGTGTAAACATTTACCCTTATGGAGCACCATTTTTTGTGTAAAAAAAGCGAGCGTAGCTCAGTTGTCTTTGTCCAGAACGGCGCTTCCGTGTCTCCGAAGGGGACAGTCGAGGCGCTTATTTTGCCCTTCTCTCCGCACGTTTCTTTTTAATCTCTTCGCGGCGAGCACGAATTTTTTCTCTATGTGCGTCTAAATGGCTTTTGAGAGGCTGCGTTTGATTGAACGGCATCAAGAAAGAATACCTTTCCTTCTTTGCTTTCTGGCGCTCTTTAATATCCATCTTGAGCTGCTCGTACTTAATAACTATTTTATTTTCTTTTGCATATTTTTTAATCTTCGCATAAATCTTAAGAGAATAACACGCATCGACTACGATAAGTCCGGTGAAAAGCCCTAAGATAAAAGAAAAAGCTAAGTTTTCGCTAAACCAATGTAACGCCCCCATAACTTGATTCGCAAGAAAAAAATAATAAATCGCCCCGACCGCCGTCCAAATCGCGCTAAACAGCGGACAAATTAGTCCCTTATAATTTAACCAACGGTCGCTATAGTCCCAAAGTCGCACATGGTTCTTTAATCCGATCTCGCCACCAATTAACTCGATCAGTGTCATCATCGCCCCCATAAGAAGAATTACTATAACCGGGTGAGGCGAAGCGTCCTTAAGCAAAACATAAATCGCCGTCATAAGAGCGAGTCCGAATCCATAAATCGGAAGATATGGACCAATCAATATTCCCGGGTTTACCCATTTCCCGTGCACAATCCTCCGGAAAATAAGCTCAATAACCCACCCAAGCGTACATCCCAAAAAGAAAATAAATATAAATTGTAAGAATAAATCCATGATTCTTATATTATAACATGCGAAAATCCTTTATTGTAAAACAAAATAAAAACATATATAATATACAAATATAAAAGGAGAAAATAATGATTCCATTAATCATCGTATTATTAATTATATTGGTGCTGATTGCGGCCCTCTGGTCGACCTACAACAGCCTCGTCCGCCTCGATGAACGAGTCAACGAAGCTTGGTCTGATATCACCGTCCAACTCAAATATCGCGCCGACCTAATCCCGAACGTAATCGAAACGGTCAAGGGTTACGCTAAGCACGAGAAAGAGGTTTTCGAGGGCGTTACCGAGGCTCGCTCTGCGGTCATGGGCGCAAAAACCGTTAAGTCTGCCGCTAAAGCCGAGACCGAAATGACAAACGCTCTCTCTCGTGTTTTTGCAATTGCCGAGTCTTATCCTGAGCTAAAAGCGAACACAAATTTTCAAAAACTCCAAGAGCAACTCCAAGACGTCGAGGATAAAATTCAAGCTGCCCGCCGTTTCTACAATGCCGGCGCAAAAGAACTTAACACTAAAATCAAAACTTTCCCAACTAACGTAATCAACAATATAATCGGGCATTTCAAACCTCGCGACTATTTCGAGGTTGCCGAAACTGAACGCAGCGCAATTGAAAAAGCTCCCGACGTTAAGTTCTAATCATCTCGAACTAAAATGTACAAAAACATCGCGGCGAACAAAAGGAATACAATTCTAATTATGTTAGGATTCATCCTTTTGATTGCCGCGATTGGTTTTGCTTTTGCCTATGCCTATAATGATTATATGATTGCGCTCGAAGTTTTCTTCATCGCGGCCATATACGCATTATTCCAATACTTTTTCGCGAGTCGTCTCGCCGTTGCGATGACTGGCGCTAAAAAAATTGAGAAAAAAGATAATCCGCGTCTTTATAATATTGTGGAAAATCTTTCTCTGACCGCCGGCCTTCCGATGCCAGAGGTCTATATTATTGACGATCCTGCGCCGAATGCTTTTGCTTCTGGTCGTGATCCAAATCATTCCCTCGTTTGCGCAACAACTGGGTTGCTCGACGTTATGAACGATAAAGAACTTACCGCCGTAATGGCGCACGAAATCTCTCACGTTAAAAATTACGACATCCGTGTCTCGACAATTGTCTTTGGTCTCGTTTGTCTAGTTGGCTTTATTGCCGATATAGGATGGCGAATTACTTTTTACGGTCGCCGTCGCAACGACGAAGACTCAAGTCCTCTTGGATTTTTTATTATTCTCATCACCTCAATTGTCGCTCCAATCGCCGCGAGCCTTGCTCAAATGGCGGTTTCTCGCGAAAGGGAATACCTTGCCGATTCAAGCGCGGTTCTCTTAACTCGCTATCCCGAAGGTATGATTTCTGCGCTTAAAAAGCTCGAGGTTCATTCTCGCCCGATGAAACAACAAAATCCCGCCACCGAGGCTATGTTTATCTCCAATCCGCTCAAGAAAAAAGGTTTATCGAGCCTTTTCTCGACTCACCCTCCCCTCGAAAAGCGCATCGAAAGGCTAGAAAATGGCAAAACAAAATTCTAAAAAAACTCCGAAACAATCCCCCGGAGTTTTCAAAACCGCTTTTTCGGAAAGTTTCCAAAAATACCGCGAGATAATTTGGAACAAAAAACGCGCCCGCGTCCGTCTCCACCAAAGTTTTAAACGTTCCTATCGCGAAGATTATGCGAGAAAGCTCAACGTCCCCGGCCTTCTCCATCATGCGATGGATACTTTCATTTTTATTTTCAAAAACTGGAAACTTTTTCTTCCGCTTATTATCTTTGCTGTTATCTTTAATATTGTTCTTGTCGGTCTCATGTCCGAGGAAACCTATGTAAAGTTTCAGTCCACTCTTGACGAAACCAACGATTCTCTTGCTGGCGGCAGCGTCGAGGTCGGAAATGTTACCCGCGCCGGGCTTCTCTTGATTTCGACCATCACGACCGGCGGCCTCACCTCCGGTCTTTCGGAGGTCCAAATTATCTTTGCCGTTATTATCTTCCTCATTCTTTGGCTTGTCACGATTTATCTCGCCCGTCGTCTTCTCGCCGGGAAAAAGGTTCGCCTTCGTGACGGATTTTACAATGCTCTTACTCCGCTCCTTTCGACTTTCGTTGTTTTCTTTGTCGCCTGTCTCCAAACTCTCCCGATTTTCGTTCTCGTCATTGCCTATTCCGCCGCTGTCCAAACCGACTTCCTCTCGATGCCTTTCTATGCGCTGATTTTCTTCATCTTCGCCGGTCTTCTTGTTACTCTGACCACCTACCTTCTTTCGAGCACGCTAATCGCCCTTATTGCCGTGAGCGCTCCGGGTTTATATCCTCTCGCCGCTCTCCGCTCCGCAAGCGATTTGATGGCGAGTCGCCGTATTCGTTTTGTCATCCGTCTTTTCTTCCTAGTTTTCGTTATCGTGGTTTATTGGACAATCATAATGCTCCCTCTCATAATCATCGACCTCTTTCTTAAGGCTCACATTTCTTGGCTTAATGGCGTTCCGTTCATTCCTGTCTGTCTCCAAATTATGACTTGCTTCACTATCATTTATCTAACAAACTATTTATACCTATATTATCGGAGGATGCTAGCCCATGAAGACGATTAACAAAGCCGAAGCTGCGGCACGAATCGAAAAACTTCGCGAACTAATTAATGATTATCGCTATCATTATCACGTTCTTGACGAATCGATAATGTCCGAAGCCGCCGCCGACTCGCTCAAACACGAACTCTCTAAACTCGAGGAACAATTTCCCGAGCTAATCACTCCCGACTCTCCGACTCAACGTGTCGCCGGAAAACCGCTCGACAAATTCACGAAAGTTCACCATGAGAAGCGGATGATTTCTCTCGCCGATGTTTTTTCTGAAGAAGAAATTAAAGACTGGATTACAAGAAACGAGAAATTAATTCCTGGCGGAAGAATCAAAGAATTTTTCACCGATATTAAAATGGACGGCCTCGCCTGCGCTTTAAAATATAAAGACGGCCTTTTTGTCCAAGCCGTAACTCGCGGAGATGGACTCATCGGTGAAGACGTAACGCTAAACGTCCGCACAATCCAAAACATCCCGCTCAAAATTGCGGAAAAATCCGACGTCGAGGTTCGCGGAGAAATAATCTTGTTTAAAAAAGATTTTGAAGAAATCCAAGAAAAACAAAGAAAAATGGGTGAGAAAGAATTTGCAAACCCCCGCAACCTCGCCGCCGGCACTATCCGCCAGCTCGACCCTAAAATCGCTGCTTCTCGGAATCTTAAGTTCATCGCCTATGACCTCGTAACTCCAAATCTCCCGACCCACAGCGAGGCTTATGAGAAGCTCCGTGAACTCGGCTTCCGCACCTCGAACGAAGATCGTGTTTTTCCTGCAAACAATCTCAAAGATTTGTTTACCTATATCAAAAATCTCGACGACTATCGCAAAGGCCTTCTTTTTAACACTGATGGCATGGTGATAAAAATTAACGACCGCGCAATTTATGACAAACTCGGCATAATCGGAAAAACTCCTCGCGGAGCCGTCGCCTTCAAGTTTCCCGCCGAAGAATCAACCACAAAAGTTCGTGACATCGTAATTTCTATCGGCCGCACCGGTGCTGCGACGCCAGTTGCAATTCTCGACCCCGTCGAGGTTGCTGGCTCGACCGTCCGCCACGCCTCCCTTCATAATGCCGACGAAATCGCCCGCCTCGACGTCCGCATCGGCGACACCGTAATCGTCTATAAAGCCGGCGATATCATCCCTCAAATTAAAGAAGTCTTAACCTCTCTCCGTCCCGAAGGAACAAAACCGTTTAACTATGAACTCGCCTTGAAGGAACAATATCCCGACCTTTCTTTTGTCCGTCCCGAAGGCGAGGTTGTCTATCGTGTCAAAGGAGAAACCTCCGATTTTATCCTGAAACGCAGTATCGAATACTATGCTTCTAAACCCGCGCTCAACATCGAAGGTCTCGGAGAAAAGAACGTCGCCCTCCTCGTCGACTCCGGCCTTGTCAAATCTCTCCCCGACCTCTATCGTTTAACAAAAGCTAAGATTTCTTCTCTTGAACGTTTCGCCGAGCTCTCCGCCCAAAAACTAATCGACAACCTAGAAAAGTCCAAAACTCCCCCGCTTAATAAATTTATCACCGCGCTCGGGATTCGTCATGTTGGCGCCCAAACCGCTATTCTCCTTGCGAACAAATTTGGAACTATAGACAATTTGAGAAATGCGGAAAAAGATAGTCTTCTAGAAATTCCTGACATCGGCGAGGTTGTTGCGGAGTCAATCTTGGCTTTCTTCGCCGACGAGGATAATCTTAAAATGCTTGACGAGCTTAAAGAACTCGGAATGAACCCCGTTTTTGACGATTTATCAAAAGCTCCGCTTTCCGGAAAAAGCTATATAATTTCCGGAACATTGGAAAAGTTCGGAAGGGAAGAAGCGGAAGATAAGCTCCGCGCTCTCGGCGCAACCGTAACAAGCTCCGTTACGAAAACCACGACCGCCCTCATCCTCGGCGCAAAGCCCGGCGCCTCTAAGCTCAAAAAGGCCGCCTCTCTCAACATCCCGACAATGAACGAAGGCGAGTTCTTGAAACTTGTCGGGGAATAGTTTACGAAAGCATTTTTTCTATAATGAAAGATATGAAGAAAAAAGCCCATAATAAGTTCGTAAAAAACCTGGAAAGGGATTATACCGAGACAATCCGAAAGCTCTCAGAAGCATAAGAAGCCAGATATAAATCTTGTTTTAGAGCCTATTCGGGAAGTGAATTCGCTTCCCATTTTTTTGACTTGCAACCGATGTAAGGGCCTAATTAGGATAATATAAAAAAGTAAAAAGGTAATGTTTGCATAAAAAAACAAGTATAATATAATAAAAAGAACAAAAAACAATAGTAGATACATAAGCAGAATAATGGTATTATAACAATGAGAGAAAAAGGAAGGAGATATGAATAATAAAAAAGAAATTACACCGCAGACTATTGCGAAATATTTTTTATCAAAAGAACAACTCACTCCTAAAAGAGCCCAAAAACTAGTATATTACGCTTATGCGTGGTTTATAACGCTAAACAATGAAGATGAGAATAATATTAAAAATAAGCTTTTTGATGAATCTCCAGAAGCATGGATGCATGGTCCCGTTTTTAGATCTTTATATGAAGAATACGAAAGCCATGGCTGGAAGCCTATAAAAAAAGAAAAAACAATTCCAAAAATTATCGCTGATAATAAAGATCTAAAAGTATTTCTTGAAAGAATCTGGGAGCTGTTCGGTAAATACGACGCTGACGCGCTTGAATATATGTCGCACCAAGAAGATCCGTGGAAGAAGGCTAGGATTGAAGAAAAATCAGTAAAATCAAAGAAGAACCAGATTTCCGATTCGGAAATCTTTCGCTATTATAATGCGCTCGCTGAAAGACATTAAAACCAGCAAGAAAGTATTAAAGCCTTCAGATATAATGAAAGCCAAGTATGATGACGACCGTAATAAAATGCCGGTTGTTTTCTCTTTTGGCTATTTTTGTTGGAAAAGCATTAGGAGTGGTGATTTTAATAATTACTACTTATCTAAAGAAAATGCGAGAGATCAGGCGGAAAAATTTATTTCAACACTAAAAGACATTTCAAAATTACAAGTTGGGCAACTCGATTCCAAAGAGATGAAGAGATCTTTAAGATTTAAACCAATTCGTAACGGAAACGGAAAAGAAGTAGAAAGGATTATAGAGGTACTTCGTGAATATGCGGTGTCAGAAGGAACTATCGAAGAATTTGAAAAATCATTCCACGAGTTTTCGGTCAATGATGGAATGAGGGTTATATGTGTTCAGGAGGATAATATAATTCATCTGCTTTTTCTCGATAACAATCATTTAATATGTTCAGATAGCGCAAAATTCAAAAAGGCCAAACAATCGTTCGGTGTTCCCACCATCTTCGACTGTCGTTATATGGACGACAGTATCTCTGAGGGGACAACAAAAGAACAAGTGTTTGATTTGATGCTAAAAGGAGAATTTAGAACCATAGAAGATGTACTGAACTTTTACAATGAGCTAAAGGAGGTTCGCATAGCTTAGCTCTCGGCGGTTTTTCGAGGAGATACAGTTAGTTTTCTGTTCGGAAAGAAACAATTGAAGGCCGAAACAAATTGCTCTTCTTCGGTTTTTGGTAAATCATCTATATCTAGGTCTAAATAACTTAATAAATCAAGAACTTCTCTTATTGAAAAGCCGTATTCATCCCAGTGAATCCTAGCATATGCAAAAATCCAAGATGCAACAAGAGTATTATACTCGTCGATGGAGAAAGAATCTCTGACGTATTTTTCTTTATTCGGACCAAATTTTAATTGATAGAGAATACTTTCAAAAATTCGTACACTAAGACTTTTCCGACCGCCACCAAGAACTGCGTCCCATTCATATTTACCACATCTACCACCAACCTTCCAACCACTTCTTTCTCTCAGGTATGCAGGTGCTGTTGTTATTATTCTTTTGGCAATGCCATCTATCCCCTCGATTTTTTCCTGTCCAGGCATATTAGTCAGCCAAATAACTCTATCATTCTCAATGTCTAGAGTGCAATCCTTCAGTTTGTTTGCAATCATCTTGAAAAGGACGGCTGCAAAAACTGCCGGTGAAAATGTTTTATATTTGCTTGTCATTCTAGAATTAAATATAGCCTCAGCAACATCATATCCGGATGCAATCTTTACCGAGAATTGACCAGGTAAATATTTATCCAAGAATAATCCGGCATCTGGAACGCCACACGACTTCAGGCTCTTTTTTATGAGTTCAAGATCGGCCGGAACTATAATTTTTACAAAGGTAAGTCGCCTAAGCATAGATAGAAATGACAATGCCCTTAGCAAATCGTCACCGAACAGACGATCTAAGTCATCTATAATTACAAAAATAAAGGCTTTCTTTCCACTCCTTAAATAATTCTCATTGATATTCATGACTAAGTCCGAAGTTAACGAATCATTCTTCTCTCCGGCCACGAGATTAACTATCGTCTTTACTAAATCTGGATCATAATTATTTAGCAAATTCCGAATAATGCCACGAGTTGGCAATTTGATCCCCACCTCTTGCATCGTGTCAAATAAAGTACTGAGTAAATCCTTCGTAAATTCGCTTAAGCCAGAAGTATATTTGAAGGCGGACTCATATATATAACGATTGCTTGGTACATCACTAGCTTCGTTAATAGCGATTAATACCGAAGTAGTTTTTCCGGTCCCCCATCTTGAATCCAACACTAAAACATCGTCTATGTATTCATGCTTGAAGAAGCTCTTAAGTACTCTTGTATTGTTATCAATAATCTGATTAATCACAGAAAAATCAGCCTTAGAATAACCATTTCCGAGAAGTTGTTCCGCAAGTCTCTTTCT
>JAFWKB010000032.1 GCA_017511405.1 Candidatus Saccharimonadota bacterium | reverse complement strand
ACTTTGAGAAGCCAAAATCGAGGCTTTTTTCGGTTTTTGGTTTAATATCTTGTTGTTTCATTTCCACCCTTTCGTAGATTAAAAAGTATCTTTTCCGTAATCATCGTAAGTCACCATCAAGGCTTTGGAGTCGATTGCGCGAAGGTTTTCAAGAGCGACGGTGACGACAATGAGGAGACCAGTTCCAGATAGAGAAAGGCCGATAGGCGCGCCATTGATGACGATGAAGATATAGTCAGAAATGAACGGAAGAAGAGCGATTACGCCGAGCGAGAGAGCGCCGAAGAAATTTAGGCGGTTGATGATTTTTTCGAGATATTCAGCGGTTTTAATTCCGGGACGGACACCTTCGACAAAGCCGCCTTGTTTTTGGAGATTGTCGGCGATTTCTTTAGTATTGAAGACGATGCTGGTATAGAAATAAGTGAAGGAGAAAACAAGGATGAAATAGACGGCGGGATAGATGAACCAATGCCAGTTGATTCCGAGGGGATAGAGCGTGGTGAAATTATCGGCGCTCGGCGCGGTAAAGAGAGTGACGAGAGTTTGAGCGAAAGAGTTGTCGGCGTTTTTAGAGAGGATGAACTGGCCGACGAGGGCAGGAAGGGAGAGGAAGGCGGTCGCGAAGATAACGGGAATGACGCCGGCGGAGATGAGTTTAATCGGTAGGATTGAGCGGATTCCTCCGTAGGCGGAGTTACCGTGGACGCGTTTAGCATAGTTGATGGTGATGATGCGTTGGGCTTCGTTGAGCTTGACGAGGAAATAGACGACGATAATTATAGCGACGACGAAACCGAGAGTAATCCAGAACCAAGTCGGGTTTACGGGGAGATTGAACCAACCGAAGAGGGAGAGTGAGCCGGCGGAAGTATCAAGAAGGGCGGAGGTTAGGCCGGCGATGGTTTTTGGGAAGCCGGTAATGATGGAAGCGAAGATTAACATCGAGATGCCGTTGCCGATTCCCTGTTCGGTCATGAGCTCGCCGAGCCACATGAGGATGATTGAACCAGCAACCATAGAAGCGACGGCGATGATCCATTGCATGATGGTTAGTTCGGGAAGAACAGCGGTCGCGGAGGCGACGATGGACTGGTAAATCATGTAGATATAGGCGATAGACTGGATGATGGCGAGAGGAACGGCGAGAATACGAGTCCATTGGTTGATTTTGCGGCGACCAGCTTCGCCATCTTGAGAGAGTTCTTCAAGAGAAGGGATAGCTTTCGTTAAGAGTTGAACAACGATAGAAGAGGTGATGTAAGGGGAGAGGCCGACAAGAATAATTGAGAAAGAGGTGAGGCCGCCACCGGAAATTAAGTTCAGGAAAGAACCGAAATCCGACGAGTTTATTAAATTATGGACGGCGTCGCGGAAGGTGTTGACCTCGCCGACGGGGACAGGGATATGGGCCAAAAAGCGGTAAACAACGAGAATCCCGAGGATGATCAGGAAACGTTTCAGCATATCTTTGTTCTTGAAGGATTTGAAAATGGTTTTGAAATGCATCGTGGACCTCTAATAAAGTTACTTATTCAATAATAGCATAAAAAAACGGAAAAAGGAAATATATGATGGGCTCTTCCGAATATATATCAATGTCGCCGTTCAGATTTTGCCCTATGCGCATTTGCTAATGTCGCCGGTGTCGTGCCCGCCCGTCGTTATGAAACGTGTGCACAAGGCTTTTCTCCCTCTCTCGGAAGCCGGGAAAATCCAGTCGGAATTTTCTCATAGTTCAGGCAGGAACAAGTTCAAAGCCGTTCGAGTAACATCGGCCACGTTTTGAACTTGTTCCGTGAACTAATCGAAAATACCGTGGATTTTCTTTAATGCTTCCGAGAGAGGAATAAAAGCCTCTTCGACTGTCTTTGTAAATTGTTGGGCGACGCAGCGGAGGGTAAAGCCGCCTGGCTTACCGCCATTCTTAGGGTTAACGTTAGCGGAGCCGAAGAATAAGTAGTGCGAATTTGTATATGCGTAGGGGGTAGATGACCAGAAGCCGCCATAGCTATTTTTGACGCCCCAGTCGGCATTGCCGTTCCAATCATAATATCCCGACATCATAACCGAAAGAGGGAGGCTGCGGAGAGCTCTGGAAGAAAACGTGCAAAGAATTTGGAGCGCGGAGGAAAGTTCCGAAAATGTATTGAGGTGGGACGGGGGTGAGGTTTTGGACGAGCGACGCGGCGGAGGGGTAAGCCGTCTGGCTTAGCGTTGTTAGCCTTAGGGTAAACGTGAGTGGAGTAGAAGAGCAAGCCCCGTGAATCTATGTAGGAGAGAAGTGTAGATGCCCAGAAGTAGCCGTATGTACCTCTATAGCCGAGATTACTACTGTCCCAGACGAGATAGCCCGACATCATAACCGAAAGAGGAAGGCTGCGGAGAGCTCTGGAAGAAAACGAGCAAGAAAAAAAGGGAACCCTTTGCGGTAGGTGAATGCTCACCGTGCAATGGGCTCGCTTATGTCTATATGTTATCAGATGAGGGTGTCAATGTCAATAATTGCGAGGCAAATTGGGAAGGTGCAAATATCGTAAGAGAAGATTATTGCTAAAGAATCGACGAAAATTATTATTGCAATGTAGACTTTTTTGGGCGACGCAGCGGAGAGCTAAGCCGTCCGGCTTATTGCTGACATGCTTAGGGTAAACGTTAGCGGAGTCGAAGAACAAGTACCGTGAGAGTGTGTAGGAGCTAGGCGTAGAGGCCCAGAAGCGGCCGTT
>JAFWKB010000031.1 GCA_017511405.1 Candidatus Saccharimonadota bacterium | reverse complement strand
GGAAAAATGGTGGTGGTTGGAGGAATTATTACGGGGGTTAGAACGATTTTAACGAAAAATAATTCAAAGATGGCGTTTGTAAAAATTGAGAATAAGACGAGTGAACAAGAAATTATTGTGTTCCCGAATTCTTTTGAAGAATACGGGGGGAAGTTGGTGCAAGATAATGTGGTGAAAGTGTCGGGTAGAGTAAATGCGAGGGATAAGAGTGGAAATGTTGTGCCGGAAGCAAAGGTGCTTTTGGACTCGTGCGAGGTAGTTTCTGATGATGTTTTGGCGAATTATAAGCCGACAGGAACAAAGTTAGCTCCACCGAAAGATGCACCGCAGTTCCGCGGGAGAGGCAAGAGTAGTGCTTCGGGGGTTTCTCGAGGTGGATTCAAGGCAGGAGGAACAAGTTTTGGAGGGGTTCAAAAGACGGGCGGGGATAGCTCTACTGGTGAGTTTGAACGAGTAAGAACGGTAACTCCGCCAAAAGATACGAGGAAAGAAAAAGTATATATTTTAGTTAAGTCTCCTGATGATACGGAGGTTCTTGGGGCGATAAAACGAGTCTGCGATAGGAATCTTGGGTTCCAGGAGGTGATTTTAGTGCTTCAAGAGGGCGAAAGCAAGAAAGCGCTAAAAATGCCGTTTAGGGTGGAAGCATGTGCGGAGTTTATGAAAGAGGTGAAAGAGGTGGTCGGTGAGGACTGCGTGAAAACTGTGTGAAAACTGTGTGAAAATTTCGTGAAAAAACGTGAAAAGTCGAAATAACAGAGGCGTTTTTAAAAATTATTTTGAGTTTTTCGGCGGTTTTGGTGCACGAAAGACACCCGTGAAAAATCCGCAAATTGTGCCGAAAAGATGGCCAAAAAAGGATTTGAGTTTATTTTTTAGAGATTGTTTCGGCTTCTTTTGGAGAGCTTTCTTTGGCATTTTTGCTAGTTGTCTTTTTAGATTTGTTGTCGATTTCTAAGGTTATACCGTTGTTTTCTATGCGTTTTGCGATGGCTTTAAAAATTCCGCCAACGGAAGTGAAATCTTTGACGTTGTCGACGACGTCGCCGGTTTTTTCTGCGACTTTTTGGCTGGTTTTTATAACTTCTTTAGCTTCTTCGGAAAGACCAATGAGTTTAATAAGAAGGATAATTCCGATGACGAGAAAGACGAAGAGAGTGATAGAGAGGATTGCTACGAGAATCCATTCGGCTGTGTTCATGTGTTTGTTTTGCTCCTTTTTGGTTAGTTATTTTTGATGAATTCGCGGATGTCGTCGGCGTATTCTTCGTTGTCAAGAGTATATTTGAGTTGGGCGAAGGCGTAGTTCTTCGGGTCGCCTGTTGTCATCCAAAGTCCGGAAGTTTGTTTGACGTAGACTTTCTTGGTTGGGATTAGTTTGGCGATAGCGTCGGCAGTCCAAAGCTCGGAATCAAGACCGGTGTTTTCTGGTTTGAGGTAGTCAAAGATTTCCGGGGTTAAGAGGTAACGACCGTAAGAAGCGAGGTCGGATTTTGCTTCTTCAGGGGCAGGTTTTTCCGTGAGGCCTTCGAGGATTTCTGTTTCAGGGTTAAATTCAGCAGAAGCATATTTTTTGATTTCTTCGTGAGGAACGAGTTGGCAACCGATGATTGCGTGAGCGTCGGGGTGTTTTTCGAAAGACTCCATGAGGTCTTTGACGGCGGATTTACCATAGACGACGTCGTCGCTGTAGGCAACGATGAAAGCTTCGTCGGGAGAGATATAATCTTTCGCGGAAGCGATTGGAGAGCCATTTCCGTAAGGAAGGGATGGATCTTGACTAATGATGGTAATTTTAGGGAAATTAAGGACTTTTTCTACGGGGAGATAGCGGTCAGATTTGCCTTGAGAGGCGAGTTGGGCTTTGACTTTTTCGATTGGGTTTCTGAAATAATCTTCGTAGAAAGGTTTTCCCTCTTCGGTTGCGACGATGATGATTTCTTTAATCCCGGCTTCATAGCATTCTTCGATGACGAGTTGCATAACGGGGCGATTACCGATAGGTAACATGGCCTTAGGAATAGTTTTAGTGATTGGTAGAAAACGACTGGCAAAGCCGGCGTCGGTTAAAATGGCTTTTGAGGGAGTTTTATATTGCATAATGCGTATATTTTAACATTATTTTGACTTTTTGGAAAGTCTATTTTTTCTCGTGTTTTTCTTGCGAGAATTGGCGGCGAGTCGGGCAGCTTCGCGGCGAGCAACTAAATCTTCGGTTTTTTGGGCGCGGTTATGAACGCCATAAAGCAAAGAACAAATGCCGAAGGCAAAGAGGTAGGCCCCAAAGAAGCGGATGAAATATTCGCCAGAGTTCAAGATGACAAGTCCCATAATACAACCACACATGCCGCCGAAAACCCAGGTGAAACGATCGGTCGGGTCGATGGTGGTGCGGAAGCCGGAGATAATTTCGCAAAGGCCACGAAGAATAGTGTAAACGGCGATGAGAATTAGATGCCAGGTTGTGTCTTGTTTAAGGGTGAAGAGGAGAGCAAGAGCAACGGTCGCATCAATAATTGCAAGGGCAAGTGAGACGGCCCAGCCAGTTTTCTTTTGAGCGCGGTAAAGAGCGTTGATAAATTCAACGACAGAAAGGGAGAGGAGAAAGATTCCGACGACGGTGACCATTGATTCGAAAGTTCGGTTGGACGAGAAGAGGGCAATCCAACCAAAGATAACACCTAGGAGGCCCTTGATGATGAAGATGAACCAGTGGCTGTCGATGTATTTACGGTTAATGTGGGACATTTGTTTTTCTCCTTTATTTGTTAAATGTGACGGTGTCTAAGATTTTTTGGAAATCGTCGCGATAGATTTCTGCGTCGGTTTGGAAAGTGATAACTTTGTCGCGATATTTCATGATAACGACGGAACCGGTAATATCTTTGGTGATTTGACCGTCAAAGCGAGTAGCTTCTTGGCCGTTGATTTCTATGGCAGAGGTGGTGAGCTCGCCTTTCTCGACGCGTTTAGAGTAGTCGCTGGTGGCTTTTTCAAAAGTCGTAGGAGAGATATCTATGGTCAAGGCAATACGGGCATCGTTGTTGAGGGGCGGGATTTCTTTAGGGTGGAAATAGGCAACATAATCACCACCTTCGGCAGATTTGTCGGTTTTGATGTAGACGCTCCAGGTTCGAGGGTATTTGAAGCTCAAAGAGCCATAGTCGGCAGGGCCGGTGAAGGTGTTGTAAGGGGATTTTTCGAGCTCGTCATATTCGGCGCGAAGCTCGTCTTCAATTTCTTTGCTCGCTTCAAGGACGCCGCTTTCGATTTTTTCGTTGACACTCGAATTTAAGGCGCGGTATTCGGAGAAGAAATAGTAAGACAAGAGGAGAGCGCCGACAAGAAGAAGGCTCAGCAGGACGATTATTACGGTTTTAAGAAGAGAGGTGTCGCCGGATTTAACGCGGACCGCAGTTGGAGACGGCGGAACGAAAGTATTTCCGGGAGCGATAGAGCCAGAGGCAACCCCAGTTTGGGACGCAGGACCTCCAGAAGAGGCGATAGGGGGCATTTGAGGAGAATTATAATTATTCATAGTATTATATTAGCATAATCTTTTTACTTGGTAAAGTCGCGTGTTAAGACGGTGATTTGATTTTTAAGCGAGTTGAGGTCGGTCTCTATTTCTTTGGCGAGGTTAATTGCGGATTGATAATTGTTTAGAGCGGAATCTAGAGAAAAATCGTCAGAATAAAACCATTGGATTTTTTGATTAAGGGTGGTAATTTTTTCGGAGATGTTGGTGTTTTTAGGGCTATTTTGATTATTATTTTGGTTCGACATGTTTGACCTCAGCGGTGATTAATTTATTTATTGTTGTAATTTTTATAACATTTCCAGGGGAAATTTTGCCAGAAAGAATGCTGTAACCTTGTTTTAAGACTTGTTCGGGATTTAGGGAGTTTAGGAGCTCGATTTTGTGAGAGATTTCGTTTGAAGTTGTTTGGATTTTTTGGAGGATGATTGAATTTGTGTCGGAAAGGAGGGTTTTGTTTGAGCTAATTATGGTGTCGAGATAGTGGGAGATGTATTTTTCTAGGGAGGAGAAATTATCGTGGAGGCGGGAGATTTCTGATTTTTTATCTTTCGTGAGGAGCTCAGCGGCGTTGGACGGGGTCGAAGCGCGAACATCGGCGGCGAGGTCGGCGATTGATTCGTCGATTTCGTGACCAATTCCGGTCAGAACAGGGATTTTAGAGGAAGCGATTTTACGCGCAAGAAATTCGTCGTTGAAAACGGCAAGATCGTCGGGAGAGCCACCGCCGCGGATGATGATGATAACATCGTTTTTGGATTCTTCGTTAAAATAGTCAATTGCACGAACGATTTCGTCGGCAGCGGAGAGGCCTTGAACATTACAATTGGCGACGGTGAGGTTGAGGCCGCCCCATCTTTCGTTGAGGATTTTAACAAAATCGGCATACCCGGCAGCACCGGTCGAGGAGATGACGGCGAGGTTGGTCGGGCTTTCGGGGAGAGGGCGCTTTTTGGTGGGGTCAAAAAGCCCTTCTTTTGAGAGTTTTTCTTTAAGGAGCTCGAAGGCTTTTTTGATGTTCCCTTCTCCGAGAGGTTGGACTTTGGAAATTGTAAAGGAGAAGCGTCCAGCCTTTGTTAAACGAGGAGAACCGGAAACCACTACGCGCATGCCGTCGGCGAGAGGGGTGCGGAGGTTAAAGACCGTTGAAAAACAGTTTAAGGTTGATTCGTTATCTTTAAGGTCAAAAAATACCCATTTGTCTTTGGAGATTTTGAAATTTGAGATTTCGCCTTCGATTTCGATGTTAGAGAAAGCGTAATCGAGAGTTTGGTTACAGATTTCTAGGAAATCGGAGACCAGAAGGCGGGGTTTTAGGGGGTCGGAAGGGGTCATGGTGTCTCCTTAGGTGGAGTGAAAGTTGACTTTCCGAGAGCTTTGGTTTTTAGTATCGCATGTTGGTAGAATAGATAGCCAAGGATGAGGTTTTCTCCGAGAACGATGACGCGGGTGATAATGACGATTAAGCTTGCGAGTCCAAGCTCGACGTTAAGGCTGGCCATAGCGCCGGCCATGCCGAGCTCATAGAGACCGTAAGGGAGAAAGATTCCGGCAACAGAGCCGACAGCCTCGCCGATCATGATTTGGGGAAGGATTTTGGGGTAGCCAAGGCTGATGGCGACAAGCCAATAGGTTGCGATTTCGAAGAAGCTATAGAACATCCCCCAAAAGATGGGCTTTTTGAGAATTTTGAGGTTTTTGCGGGCGATGAGATAATTTTCATGCATTTCGATGAGGAAATCCTCGACTTTTTCGACGTCGACGAGCTTACGTTTTTTACCGAAGGTTATG
>JAFWKB010000030.1 GCA_017511405.1 Candidatus Saccharimonadota bacterium | reverse complement strand
TATTATGCGGTCGCAAGAGAAGGGCGCGCTGGAAAAACCACCGACCTCGATGATGATTTGAGCGTAATCTTTGAGTCAATCATAAATGATATTCCTGCTCCTTGCGTTGATGAGAATGATGGTAAAGGCGCTCAACTCCTTGTTGCTGCTCTTGCTTCTGATAATTATCTTGGCAAATATGCAATTGGTAAGATTTTTCGCGGCAAACTTAAAAAAGGTGAAACCGTACGCTTGCTGCAAAAAGGTGCTTCGATTCCTGCTAAGATCGATCGATTATTTACCTATCGAGGACTTGGCAAGGAAGAAACGGAAGCGGCAATTGCAGGAGATATTGTTGCAATTACCGGCATAGATAAGGCAAATATTGGCGACACCGTTGCTACCGGAGAGAGCCCAGAAGCTCTCCCCACGATTGAGCTCGAACCCCCAACGCTTTCTATCTATATCGGACCGAACACTTCACCACTTAAAGGCAAAGAAGGTGAGTTTACGACCTCTCGTCAAATTGCCGATCGGCTTAAAAAAGAACTTGAAACGAATATTGCCTTGAAAATCACGCCAGATGGGCTCGGTTATAAAGTTTCTGGGCGTGGAGAATTGCATCTTTCCGTCTTGATTGAAACTATGCGTCGCGAAGGTTACGAACTTGAAGCGGGCCGCCCAGAAGTTGTTTACAAAACAATTGACGGAATTAAATCTGAGCCAATCGAATCCCTGACTATTGAGGTTGATCCCGCCTATGTTGGAGCCGTCTCTCAAGAGCTCGGAATACGTAAGGCTGAACTAAAAACAACCGAAATTACCTCCTCTGGAACTAGTCGCTTCACCTACGAAATTACCACTGCTGCACTTATCGGTCTAAGAAACAACCTTCTAACCGCGACCAAAGGTACGGTTCTGATGTCTTCTATTCCCAAAGGCTATCGCCCAGTGGATTCAAAGTATAAGCCGGAAAGAAATGGTGCTCTTATTTCCTTTGAATCGGGGACCTCAACGGCTTATGCTCTAGATTCTGCCCAGGCAAGAGGCATCCTCTTTATTCCTCCTCAAGTCCCAGTTTATCAAGGAATGATTGTTGGTCTTTCGAACAAGAAAGAAGATATCGACATTAACATTTGTCGTGAAAAACAGCTCACTAATATGCGCACTCATGCTTCCGATGGCGCTATTCAACTTACGCCTTATACTCAGCTTTCTCTCGAACAATGTCTTGATTTTCTCCTTGACGACGAATTGCTTGAGGTAACACCAAAATCTCTTCGTCTCCGCAAACGCCAACTCGACCCAATTAAGCGAAAACGCGAGAATCGAGTATAATAGTTCTATGAACTATCTAATCGATTCCCATTGTCATCTCCATGACCGTGAATTCTTCACTCAAGAGCAAGCAGAAAAAGCACTAGAAACCGCCAGTTCTCGCGGTGTTGAACAGATTATTTGTATCGGCACCTCTCACGAAGATTCTCTTGCCGCCCAATCTTTTTCCGAATTGCACAAGAACGTTTTCTGGACCTACGGCGTTCACCCAGAATCAGCAGAGAATTACGCAAAAGCATCGATTAAAACCCCAAAAAACCGAGATAAGCTTGTCGGTATCGGCGAAATCGGTCTCGACTATCATTATTCGGGATATAATAAAACCGCCCAGTTCAACCTATTAGAACGAATGATTGATTTATCAATCTCGCTCGATTTACCTTGCTCATTTCATGTTCGTGATGCCTTACCTGACTTTTTCTCGCTAGCTGCCAATTTTCCGAAGCTAAAACCTTCTGTTCTTCATTCATTTTCTGATTCCAAAGAGAATCTTTCTATCGCTCTTGAGAAGGGCTTTTTCATCGGAATAAATGGCTTGATAACCTTCGCTAATCTCGATTGTTTTAAGGAATTAAGCCCAGAATTTTTAGACCGAATAATCCTTGAAACCGATGCGCCGTTCTTGACACCCGTCCCTAAACGTGGTAAAATAAACGAACCGGGCAATATTAAAGACATTGCCTTATATTTGGCAAATAAATTGGGAGTCTCCGAGCAAGAAATTGCTGAGAAAACCACAAATAATGTTCGAAAAATCTTTAACCTACCAGATTCCGGGAGCGGAATCAAACAATCGTGAGCTCGCTTTTTCTGAAGCGAGAGATTTTGAAATCTTCAACGAACTTAATGCGATTGCGGAGGAGATAGAAAAATGCCGTTCCGCCGCTTAAATAAAAAAACACCCAAGCGAGCACAGGCTAATAAAGCACAAAATCGTAATCTTCGCACTATCGAAGATAAGATTAATGCTGAGTCTGAGCTTGGACGCACTCTGTTTGGGCCTATCCCCGCAGGTCATCAGCGTGAATTTTTTGAGCACAGAAAGAATCTCTGGATTTGGCACGAATCCTGGACTGAACTCGGAAAAGAATATAAAATCACTCTTCGTTATGAGGTCCGACCTAATGGAGTGTTTAAAATGTATAATAGTTCACCTTATGTTAAACTCGAGGGTGCTGAGTTAGAAAACTTCCGCCTTGCCACGAAAAAGTATCTAGAACTAATAAAAACTCACCTTTACTCAGCATAAGCGTGATATAATTAGGTTATGGAACCTAAGAAAACGCTTGTCAAAAAGAAATCCAAAAAACCTCTTATTATTACAATAGTTATCGTCGTCATTCTTCTTGCTGGTGGCCTTCTTGGCTATTTTTTCTTCTTTAAAAAAGCCCCCAAAATCGTTTTGTCTGATTCTGAATATCTAATTCAAACCAAATCTTGGGAAAAAGTTGATGCTCCGACGGTGATTTGGGTTTTTGATGAAGGCGGAAAAGGGGAACTAACCACGAATAAATCTAATTATTACAATATGACTTGGCTTCTTGAAGGAAAAACCTTAAAAATCGATACTGATTGGCTTTATGAGCTTAACGATTCTTTTGACGTCACGATTGATCGTGATAATTCTACTTTTACCGTCGTTAATCTATCCGACAATACCGAATCTGTCTTCGTTCCGCTTGGCTCTCGAGCTCAAGAAACCTCCACAGAATAGCGCATATTATACCATAATTTGAAAAATATGCTATAATTAGGATTATGATTTATTTAGATCATGCCGCTGCTACTCCTGTATCGAAAAAAGTGTTAGAAAAAATGACGCCCTATTTTTCCGAGCTCTTTTTTAATCCTTCTTCTCCATACCTTCCAGCTAAAACCGTACGCGAAGATTTTGAGCATGCCAAATCCGTAATTGCTAACTCAATTGGCGCAAAAGGGAATGATTTAGTTATCACTTCTGGCGCTACTGAGGCGAATGCTCTCGCTTTTACCGCCGTTTCTTCCGAATCTAGATCTGGTGGAGCTAAAATTCTCGTTCTCGAAACAGAGCACGCGTCTGTCTTAGAATCCGTAAAACGTTATCCTTTTGAATTAATCAAAGTCGATAGAACTGGCCTAATCGATTTATCTAACCTTAAAAACAAGCTTTCCGAGAATACCGAACTTATCTCGGTTTCTCTTGCTAACAATGAACTCGGCACAATCCAACCCCTCGCAGAGATAGCTACAATTCTAAAAGAAGAAAAACTCCGCCGCCTCAAAAACCATAACACGACTCCACTTTTTCTTCATTCGGACGCCTCCCAAGGACTTTCTCTTTTAGATATCAATGTTGCACGTCTCGGTGTCGATTTGCTCACTCTTAACGCTGCTAAGATTTCTGGGCCAAAGGGTGTTGGGGCGCTTTATATCTCACATGAAGTTAGGCTCAAACCTTTCGTAAATGGCGGCGGCCAAGAGCGCGGCTTGAGAGCCGGAACAGAAAATGTCGCCGGTGTAGTTGGCTTTGCGGCGGCAGTCGAGGCCCTCAAAAACCATTCTGCCTCCAAACGTAAAAAATACATGCGACTTGTGGAAAACTTAAAACATGAACTTGAGGGAGCGAGTATAGAGCCAGTTTTTCTAGGCAATAAAAAGTCCAGATTGGCTAATTTTCTCCCAGTTTCTTTTCCTGGACTCGATGCGGAAAGACTTATCTATAAACTCGAAGAGAGAGGAGTGCTTGTTTCTACCGGTGCCGCTTGCGCCGCCTCAAAAGGCGAGGCTTCGCATGTTTTGAAAGCTATTGGTTTATCCTCCGAAGAAATTGCTGGCTCACTCCGCATCTCCCTTGGAGTTTTAAATACAGAAGAAAATGTTGAAGAAGCCGGGAGAATAATCCGTGAGGTCGTCGATTCTGAGTTCGAAAGGATTAAAAATGACCACTAATAATCCTCAAAAAACTGTTTTTCTCGGTATGTCCGGAGGAGTCGACTCCTCCGTTTCCGCAGTTCTCCTTAAAAATGCTGGCTATAAAGTTGTTGGTGTCTATATGAAAAATTGGTCTAAAAACCTCCCCGGGATGAAATGCCCATGGGCGGAGGATTTAGCGGATGCTAAACGTGTCGCTACGAAACTCGACATAGACTTTCTTGTCTTTGATTTTGAAAAAGCTTACAAAACAAAGGTTGTCGACTATATGCTTGATGAGTTCAAAGCTGGTCGCACTCCAAACCCCGACATAATGTGTAACGAAGAAATTAAATTTAAGCTGTTCTTCGAAGAATCTTTAAAACGTGGCGCTGACTTTATTGCTACCGGTCATTATGCAAAATCCGAAGATAGACTCTTAAAACTTGCCAAGGATGAGAACAAAGACCAGACTTATTTCCTCTATCGAATCTCCAAAGAATCTGTCGAAAAAACACTTTTCCCGCTTGCTGACCTTAGAAAGCCTGAAGTAAAAAAACTCGCAAAGGAATTTGGTCTCCCTAATGCCTTTAAGAAAGAATCAATGGGGATTTGCTTTGTCGGTGATGTAAATATTAAGGATTTTCTTAGAGAATATATTGAACTAAAACCGGGAGAAATCCGCGATATGGAAACCGACAAAGTTCTCGGATTTCACGACGGAGCCGTTTTTTATACTCTTGGTCAGCGTCATGGGCTTAATGTTGGTGGTGGACTCCCATATTATGTTGTCAAAAAAGATCTTGAAAGAAATATTGTTTTTGTCTCTAAAAACCTCAACGAAAAAGACCTCTGGGCAAAAGAGATTGAATTAGAAAATATCTTTTTCCGAGATGCAACCGAACAAACCGAACAAAACATTCGAATTCGAATTCGTCATCGCGCCCCTTTAATCCCGGCTAAATTTGTTTTTACCGACATTAAAAAACTGCTTGGAAAAGTCGTCCTGGAAGAGCAGATTAAAAAACCCGCCGCGGGACAAAGTATCGTTTTTTACGACGATGAGATTTGTCTCGGCGGCGGAATAGTTAAATAAAATCAAAGAAAAAAGGGCCGCTTTTGGCGACCCGAGGATGATTAGGGGAGGAGCTATTTTTTCTTGTAGTATTTTGACGGATGTATAATCAAATCCTTAATGTATTTCCACTTGATCTTTTTTGTCTTTCCGTCTGAGCCTGTCTGCTGGTAGTAAACCGTACCATTCTTGTACATGCAATGACGGAAAACTACTCGCCAGCTTTTTCCGCGGAGCTCGACTTTTGTGGTTACCCACTTTTTCGCATTCTCTGCGGAAAGCTTCTCCCGGGTATACCACCGCTTAACGGTCCAACCGTACTTCTTAGCCAAAGAATCAATGTTCTTTAACGAATTGTAGGCCTTCTTCTCCATAGCTGTGCTCTTGGGCAGCTTGGAAAGGTTAGTGGTAGTTCCCGCAAAAACCGGAACAGCAGCAATTGAGAAAATAACACAGGTTAACAAGATAATCATGAGCTTTTTCATTATTTTGCCCTCCTATTTGAAACGAACTATATAGAAACAACTTCCCTAATCTACTATCATTATAGCACACATGCTTAAATTTGTCAAGACTAAACCTTAAAATCCAACAAAAATAGCCCTATTTTTTTGCCAAAAATGTTCAAAAAACTGCCTCAATCTACCCCAGTTTATGCTTCTGAAATTGATTATGATAAGAAAACTGGCTAAAACCCCTAGATTAATGTATAATTATCTCTATGAATGCAAGTGAAATCCGTCAAAAATATCTAGAATTTCAACAAAAAAATGGCCATCAAGTTATTGCTCCCGCTCCGCTAGTTTTAGAAAATGACCCCACAACTCTATTTACGGGCTCTGGGATGCAGCCTCTTTTACGCTATCTTCTCGGCGAGAAACATCCAAAAGGTACTCGTCTTACTGATTCTCAACCTTGCCTCCGTCTTCAAGACATCGAAGATGTTGGAGACCCTCGCCATACTACAGTTTTTGAAATGCTCGGCAACTGGTCGCTCGGAGATTACTTTAAAAAAGAGCAAATCCGCAATTATTTTGAATTCCTTACCAAGGTAATTGGCCTCGACCCGAAGAAAATTTTTGTCACATGCTTTATCGGGAATGAAAAATACGGTATCCCGCGCGACGATGAAGCGGCTAAAATCTGGCAAGATGTTTTCAAAGAAGCGGGTATCGAAGCAAAAATTGTCGAAATTGATACTGCGGAAAATGGCGATAAACGGGGAATCAAGGACGGTGAACGTATCTTCTTCTATAATGACAAAGAAAACTGGTGGTCAAGAGGCGGTGGAATCGAAACTACCCCAATTGGCGATCCCTGCGGCCCGGACTCTGAAGTTTTCTATGATTTTGGCGAAGATAAACAAGATGTCGAAAAATATGGAAAGTCCCACCCTGCCTCTGATGGTGCTCGCTTTATGGAAATCGGCAACCAAGTCTTTATGCAATATCGTCGCAACGAGGACGGCACTTTCTCTGAGCTGAAAAACAAAAATGTTGATTTTGGTGGCGGACTCGAACGTCTCGCTGCAGCCTCAATCGGCAGTTTTGATGTATTTAAGATTTCTCTAATGAAACCTATCATCGATAAACTCGAGGAGCTTTCTGGCAAATCATATGATAATAATACCGACGAAATGCGCATTATTGCCGATCATCTTCGTGGCGCATATCTTCTCTCCGCTCAAGGTTTAGTTCCTTCGAACAAGGCGCAAGGTTACGCTCTTCGTCGCCTAATTCGTCGCGCCGTTTTAAAAGCTCTTGATTTGGGTATCGCCCAAGATTTTCTCCGCGAGACCATTTCTCCAATCGAAAAAGAATACAAAACTCTCCCGGACTCCGTTCTTACTAATCGAGAAAATGCGCTCGAGATTCTCGAGAGGGAAGAGAAGGTCTTTCGTAAAACCTTAAACAGAGGTCTTAAAGAACTTGGAAAAATGGCCTCAAAAAGCCAAAACTCCACTCTTTCCGGAAAAGATATTTTTACTCTTCAAGATACTTATGGCTTCCCTATGGAAATTTCCGTCGAAGAAATCTATCGTCAGGGGATTGAGCTTACAAAAGACTGGCACAAGGAGTTTGACGACGCATTAGCCGAGCAGAGAAATCGCTCCAAAACCGCCTCCAAAGACATGTTTAAAGGCGGACTAGAAGATCATGGAGAAATGACCACTAAGTATCATACTGCGACCCATCTTCTCCTTGCTGCTCTCCAAAAACATCTTGACTCGTCTGTTTCTCAGAAGGGTTCCAATATTACTGCCGAACGTATCCGTTTCGACTTTAACCTTGATCATAAAATGACCCCCGAAGAAATCAAAACTATTGAAAATCAAGTCAACGAGTGGATCTCGCTCGACCTACCGGTTGTCTTCGACGAATATGATAAAGAATATGCAAGAAATACTCTGAAAGCTCACGGACAATTCTGGGACAAGTACCCCGAGAAGCTTAAAGTCTATACGATTGGCGATTTCGATAACCCTGTCTCGCGAGAGGTTTGCGGTGGCCCACATGTCGAGCATACTGGCGTCCTCGGAAAATTCAAAATTAAAAAAGAGGAATCTTCCTCCGCCGGCGTCCGTCGGATTAAGGCTGTCCTAGAATAAATATTTAAATCAAAGATTTTGTGGTATAATTAAAGCATGAGCTTTATTAATCCGCACAAATCTTCTGAAAGCTCTAAATCTCACGAGCTAAAATCGACTCTGCTCGCCCTTGATATCGGGACTGAGTTTGTTAAATGTGCGCTTGCTTCGCCCGTCGATTCTGGAAATCCTCAAAAATCCATTAAGTTTAAAAACTCCCTAACTTCTGGGAAGCTTAAATTGTTAGGTATCTCAAAATCTCGTCAAGCTTCTGGAAATATGTCTGGCGGTAGCATCTCTAATATCCGCGGCGTAATTAGTAGTTGCGAAGAGGCTCTCTCCATCCTTGAAGAAAAAACCAAAGAACGCGCGAAGACCGCCGTAGTGGGCATCTCTGGAGAGCTGGTCAAAGGCGAAACTACCACTATTCGTTATCGCAGGGATGTTCCAAACCGGCCAATCTCCGAGTCGGAACTCAGGGAACTCTTAAACAAGATTGAATCTCGCGCAAAAAATAAAATCAAAGGCGAGGTTTCTCTTGAAACAGATAATCCCGAAATTGATTTAAGCCTAATTAACTCCGCACTAGTTTCGCTTTCTATTGATGGATATAAGATTAATAACCCTGTGGGCTTTAAAGGGGGCGAGGTTTTAATCGAATATTATACCGCTTTTGCTCCAACAATTGCCGTTTCCGCGATTGAAAAAGTATGCGTCGAGCTCGAATTAGAACTGCTTGCTATTGTTGTTGAACCCTTCGCCATCTGTCGTGCCTGTATAGGAGACGAAATCGATACTGATTTTTCTGCTATTTTGATCGATATCGGTGGTGGAACTACCGACATTGCCGTTGCTGATTCAGGCGATATCTGCGGTACGAAAATGTTTAATATTGCTGGGAGATCCTTTACGCGTCAAATTTCCGACTCTCTTGGAGTTAAGCCGCCCACTGCGGAAAAATACAAGGTTAATCTCGAGGACGAATCTATCCTCTCGGATGCCGTTATCAATCGTACGACCGGAGCTGTAAATCAAGCCCTCTCAATCTGGCTTGCTGGTGTCTCAATTGCTCTTGAGGAGTTTAAAAATGTCTCTCCTCTCCCCTCCGATATTCTTCTTTCTGGGGGAAGTGCCAATTTGATGCCCCTCGAAGAGTCGATGGCGACCTCAGATTGGTTCAGTAATCTCAATTTTGAGCGCCGCCCTACAATTCACATTCTCGACCCGCTGTCGCTACCTGATTTTATTTTTCCTGAAGAAATCGACGACACTTGTGTGCTAGATTGTTCCTTCGTTACCGCCCTCGGACTTCTTCGTGTGGCCGTAGATACACTTCTTGTTTCTCCGGAAAAGCACGGTCTACGCGCAAAAATTTCTAAACTACTCTCTCACTAATTTAGAAGCTAGAGTTTTTCTATCAAGCAATATTCTCCAGGCGCTAGAGTTCCAAGATTATACTTTCCAAATCCAATTCTGTGTAATTTTGCAACGTGATAACCGAGCGCCTCAAAAGTTCGACGAATCTGTCGGTTTCTCCCTTCACTCATAGTGACCTCAAACTTATTGCGCTTACGAGACTCATCGGAATTAAGTTTTACGAGCCCGAGCTTCGAAACACCATCGGAAAGTCTAATCCCGTAATCCGCAATCATCTGTTGATGTAGGGGTTCAAGGTTTCTATCCAAAGTTACGTGATAAATCTTCGTTTTACTAAAACTCGGATGTGTCATCTGGAATGCAAAATCGCCATCATTGGTGAATAAGATTAACCCCGATGAATCCTTGTCTAATCGTCCTACAGTCTTAAGGCTTTTAAACTCCTTAGGCAATAACTCATAAACTGTCGGGGTATCATCCTGACGTTTCTTGGAACATACATAACCTATCGGCTTATTTAGCGCAAGATAAGTAAAATCAAGAGAAAAAGGTATACTCTTACCATTATAACACACCTCTTGTGTTTTGTCAACCCTTTCTCCGATAGAAGCGGTTTTCCCAGACACCAAAACACTTCCTGATTCGATTAACCCATCCGCTTCTCGTCTGGAAATTCCAAGTCTTTCCGCAAGAAATTTATTGAGCCGGATTTGCGGGTTGAGCGGGTTGGACTGGGGTTGGTTGCGGTTGGGCATTTTGAACTCCTTGAACGGGTTGCATAGGTTGAGGAGCAGGCTGTTGAACAGACGGCTGAGGTTGAGCTACTGGTTGGGGCTGAGTCGGAGTAGGAACGGATTGTGAAACTGGAACTTGAGAATCGGACGGAGGGGCTACGGGTTGAGTTTGTGCTGTAACCTCTTGCAATTGCGCAGCGGCCAACATTTCTGGACTAACGGGAGCTCCGGCTTCATTATTATCTCCTAATACTTCATGAACTGCTGCAATTACGTCTTCGATTCCGACTTGGGATTTTACTAAATATTTGTCTGCGCCTAAACCTTCTCCTCGCTTCCTCTGGTCATCTGAACTGAGCGCTGTCATCATAATAACTTTAATCCCTTTTGTCTCGGGAGTTTGCCTCAATATGTCAAGCATATCAAACCCAGAAATCTTCGGCATCATCACGTCCGATAGAATCAAATTGGGCTTTTCCTTCACAGCAAGCGCAAGTGCTTCTTCGCCGTCTCCCGCGGAAACAATCTCGTATCCTTCTGCGGTTAAACGAATTGAATAAATCTCCCTTAGGCTTTGGTCGTCCTCGACCACCATAACTTTTGTCATTTTCGAAACCTCCGTTTAACTTATTGTATTATATTTTGATTGTTTTGAACAGGTTGAGTTGGCTGAACTTGGGCAGGAACAGGTTGTCTAGGTGGAAGCGGCTGTGAAAACTGCTGCTGAGGCGGCAATTGAACATTCGGCATTGGATTCGATTGCTGCGGCATTGGTGATTGAATTGGGACGCTCGACTGGGGTGACACCCGATTTGGTTGGTTCGGTGTGACCATCATTCCGTATCCTCGAACCGGAGCACTGGACGGAGAATAAATCGGCTGCTGCTGATTAAACACATTCGGATTAAATTGCGGAACATTAGTGCCGAGCCGATTCGGGTCACTAGAACTTATAATGCCTTCCTTTGCGCTTTGATTAAGCATAGCCTGTTCTGCAAACATTTGTACGGCTACTTGATTAGAATGTGCAATCTGGCGTTTTTCATATTCCTCAGGAGTTAAACGGGGCAAGCTGACATAAAAAGTCGAGCCTTCCCCGAATGCGCTTTCCGCCCAAACGCGTCCATCCATAGCTTCGGTTCTCTGCTTTACGAGATATAATCCCAGTCCAGTTCCCCCGACGGTTCGTGTTTGAGAATTGTCCGCACGATAAAATTTCTGAAAAATATGTTGCAAATCTTCAGAAGCAATCCCTATCCCAGTATCAGTAACGTTTATCAAGGCCCTATCTCCGTCTCCTTGTACATTAATCCAGACTGCGCCACCAACAGGAGTGTATTTTATTGCGTTCTCAATCAGATTCGCCAATATCTCGCCGAGAAAATCCACATCAGCAAAAGTATAAACAACCTGCTCAATCTTTTTCAAACCTCCACCAAATCTCCCTTTATTCTTAGACTCCGTCCCGAAAGTATATGTAATATTTTTTTCCTTAAACTTAGGAATGTATTCGTCCGCAAATTTCTTAACAAAACCATTAAGCTCCAGAGGAATCAACCGCGCACGAATACGCTTGTCGTCCAACTTAGTCACATCAAGAAGATCTTTGAACAAATTACCAAGACGTTTGCTAGCGTCGTGTGCAGATTCAATGTATTGTCTTGCCCTCGCATCAATTGTGGCCGTTTGAGGGTTTAACGCAAGACTCAAATATCCTTCGATCGAAGCTATGGGCGTCCTCATTTCGTGGCTCGCTGTAGAAACAAATTCTGTTTGAGCTCCTTCTTCTTCAAGCTCTTTCGCAATATCTCTAAACGTAATAATTCTATCACTTGTAGGACCACCAGTCGGCGTTAGGACAACCTTAATAGGGGTCTTTTTATCGTTCAAGGTTCCAATTAGAACAAAATCTTTCGACTCAAACTGTTGATTAGCTCGAGCAGCTTTTTCCAGGGAATTATTAGTGGAATCAACCTTTGTCCCGTCGATAAATTCAAGTTTCATTACAAGCGGAAACTGTAGATAAAGTGCATCTTCTGCTTTATCTACACCAGTCATAGCTACCGCCGCTGGATTAATAAATTTTATAATTTCATCCTTATCAACAATAATCACCCCGTCTTGAATAGATTTCAAAGCAAGTTCAGCCAACCTTGCCGTATCAACAGGTTCCGCAGGAGTAACTCTTGCTTGCTCTGGGGTCTTAGGGGTTTGAGTTTTCGAGACTTTTGTTTTTAGTGAATCAAATAAACCCATTACATTTATTTTAACACAAGCATTAAAAAATGTGCTA
>JAFWKB010000029.1 GCA_017511405.1 Candidatus Saccharimonadota bacterium | reverse complement strand
TCTTTTAATTTTTTGATGTCTTCAATAGAAATTTTGGACATTGATTCCCTTTCTTTTGGTTGTTTATTTGGCAGCTTTGGAAGATTTGATAGCTTCCACGAAATAATCGAGGACGAGTTTTTCGGCTTTTGGAGCGTCGTCATTCATCGGAATAACATAGTCAATTCCAGTTGGATCGACGTTCGTGTCACAGATGGCAATGACGGGAATGTTGAGAGTTTTAGCTTCTTTGACGGCGTTTTTATCTTCGATTGCGTCGGTGATAAGAACAGCAGCAGGTTGTTCGGTCATATCTTTGATTCCGCCATAGCGCTCGTTTAGGAGGTCGATTTCTTCTTGAAAACGTTGGACTTCAAGTTTAGAATAGCGAGATTCGAGTTCTCCGGAAGCCATTTTCTTTTCGAGGTCTTTCAGCTTGCGGATTTGGCGATTGACAGTCGAAACGTTGGTAAGAGTACCGCCAACCCAACGGACAGTAACGTAAGGCATTTCGGCAGCTTCGGCGGCTTCTTTGACGAGGTCTTTGAGCTGTTTTTTTGTGCCAACGAAAAGGATTTTCTTGCCGTTTTTAGAGAGCTCAGCAGCTTTGTCAAGGGCGGCTTCGAGACCTTCGACGGTTTTTTCAAGGTTAATGATGTGCGCTTCTTGGCGCTTGGAATGGATGTAAGGGGCCATTTTCGGGTGCCAGCGGCTCGTTTTGTGTCCAAAATGAGCACCAGACTCGAAGAGGGCTTTCATATCGACTTCTACGGTCATTATGATTTCCTTTCTTCTTAGCCGAGAGTAAGTTTAGCAGGAAATCTTCTCTCGGTTGTTTCGTTAAATTTATTACAAAGAGTAATATAGCATATTGTGAGATTTTTGGCAAGGGTAGAAGCTTTCCCTAAAAACACTTTACGGGAACGGAAAAATTTGATATAATTGCGGGAATTATGAGTAAAACAGAATTACAACCTAAAGATTATAGATTTGTCGTCTTTTCTGATGAGGCGGCGAAGTTCTCTTTCTTGACTCGTTCTACTGCAAAAAGTGAAGAGACGATTAAGTGGACTGACGGAAACGAGTATCCACTCGTTAAGGTTCAAATTTCTTCGAAGAGCCACCCGTTCTTTACTGGTGAAGAGAAGATTATCGATACCGAAGGTCGTGTTGACCGCTTCAAAGCTCGCGCTGAGAAGGCGGCTAAGCTTCGTTCTTCGCTCGGTAACAAGGTAAAGAAAGCTGAGAAAGAAGCCGTCAAAAAGGCAGAAAAAGCTTCTAAAAAATAAATTAGCTTAAGGAAAAATCTCCCGAAGGGGAGATTTTTTTGTGGTGAAATTAATGTATGAGGTTAGTAACGGGACAAGCTTGACTATTTTGATAAAGTGTGATATAATGGAGGGATAGACTATTTGTGTAGCTCTTTAACTTTTTGTGTTCCTATTATGGAGGTGGAACTATGGCGAAGAAGATCGCGTCGTTGTTTATTGGGTTGATTTTAGCATTTGCCGTATTCATTACTATTTGTTCAGTCGTTGCTGCGGATAGCTCTTGGCGTTTGAACCCGGACGTAGACTATCTTGTGGTGGTGAATCAGAATAATCCGTATGATTTCGATAGCGAAAGCGCTCAGGCGGCTCGGAAGAGTATGATCAAGACCTATGACGTTGGTGATAGGGATGAGATTTATGTTGAAAGGGCAACATATCTCGCTTTTACCCAGATGCAACAGTATCTCATGAATGAAGGATTTTTCGTCGGAATCTATGATGCGTATCGCTCGTACGAGACGGCGGAAGAAATTGCGGAATATTGGTCGTATGGACATGTGGCGGAACTTCGTGAGGAAGCGATGGAAACGTATGATGTGAAGGAGGCTGATAGATTATTGGCTTTGGCGGATAGTATTGAAGGCTGGATTGAGATGAATCCGGTCGGACAGCCTGGGTATACTGAGCATCATACGGGGATGTTGCTTAATGTTTGGATCTGGTATGATGACGAATGGTATACTGAAACCGAAGAACGGCAGAACTCAATAGATTATTTTAAACGCCTTCATGAAGTGATGCCAGATTTTGGGTTTATTGACAGATTCCCAGCGGGTAAAGAAGATTATACTGGGGTTGGATGTGAACCCTACGAAATCCGATTTGTTGGTTCGTCAGAGATTGCGCATATGATTATGGATAACGGGTTGTGCCTTGAGGAATACTTAGGGATGGATCCGATTGTTCCGGATGCGGTTGAGAAAGAACCGGAAATCCCGGACGCAATTGAAGAAGACCTAGACATCCCGGATACAACAGAGGCAGTTTTTGAAAGCATGCCTGAGGTTGAACCACAGAAGAATCCGGATGATATGCCGGAAGCAGATGCCGCATATGGTTGGTAAAATGAAACACAAATAGTCAAGCGGAGCTTAGGGCTCCGCTTTTTCATGTTGCTTTTTAGAAAGAAATTATGCTAAACTTAGAATAAGTAATTTAGGAGGTTTTATGGACGGAAGTTCTGGTTATGGGGATGTTTATTCTCAAAATGAGGAAAAATCGAAGATTTGGCTTTTTGTCGTGGCGGGTGTTATGGTTTTAGCTATTGTTTTGGCTGTTTTAGGATTTGTTTTTGGATGGTTCGGAAAGTCGTCGAAAATTAGCTCGGGCGTAATGTCGGAGAAAAGTTTAGAAAAATATTGCGAAAAACAAGGACTTAGGTTTGAGAATCGAACGGAGGAAATGGCGTGGTCGACGGAAGATGGGGCGGTGGCGGAGTATTATTGCGGTGCGCCGGAAATGGCGGCAAGTGAGGAGGCTTCGCCTAGTAATTCACTTTTAATATCTTTGACGGAGTTTTCTAAGAGTTTCCGAGAAGTGCCGGGGCTCAAGGCGGATTTAGAGGCTGCTCAGAAAAGTATAAAACCGGGTGAGAGCGGATGGGCGGTGATGTCTAGCTCGGATGATTTAGTAAAGCTCGTCATGGTGCAGCCTTATGGTGATATGTATACGTTCCATGTTTTTTATGGAAAAAGCTTTATTTCCATTACGTCTTCTAGCCTAGAGGAGGGCGAAAAAGTGATGAACGATTTAGGAGTACCGGACAGAGGTAATAAAATGGAGGAAACTAAAGTCGAGTCCGAGAAAACTGATGAGGAAATGACGGAGATTTTAGGGTTTGTCCGGGCGGCGGTTAGGAGATATGTTGAGGAAAATGGGAGATTAGTTCCGACGGATGAGAGTCCGCAGGTGGTGAATGGAGACGGAGAAACTGAACTTGACAGTTTTTATAATAATTATTTGAAATCTGAAGAGTTTGAAGAACTAGGCGGAAATGAATTTGAACTTAGAGTATATTCTGAACAAGTGCCGAATCGTAAGGTAGACAGTGAAAAGAAGATATCGGTGTTTTATGGTTCTTCTTGTGATAAGAATGGAAGGGTCGAGATTGCGAGTGATGGGCTAGAAGCGGCAATTACTTTTCCGAAGGCGGACGGAAAAAATTATATTTGCGTGACAGCGGAATAAAAAATACCCCTTCGGGTTAGTTGGTGGGACCTAGAGGGCTTGAACCTCTGACCTCACGAATGTGAATCGTGCGCTCTAGCCAGCTGAGCTAAGGTCCCGTAGTTACGTTTTATGCTATAATAACATATATGAATATGGATTTCCAGAAACTAGA
>JAFWKB010000003.1 GCA_017511405.1 Candidatus Saccharimonadota bacterium | reverse complement strand
GCCAGTATTCCAGATGTAGGTATATTTCCCGGTACAAAAAATGCCACCGATAGGGACTTTACGGCTAGCCGCCTTATCATTGTTAATTTTAACCTTGTCGTAATAGTATTGTTGATAAATGGAATATAGTGCGTGGTTTTTCTCACAGTTTTGCTGTGAAGTCTTATCAGTGTAACGCCTACAGAAAGATGTAAGATTAGCGGGAGGAGAGCTTTGAACCGAGTCGGTAATATCGTCTATGAGCGAGCGCCCGACCTGATTAATGGTTTTTATAGCATAGCCTTTTCGATAGAGGGAGATTATTTCGTTCGTGATAAGTGTGATAGTGATAACTAAGATAGAGATAAAAGCAACAGCAAAAGAAAGCTCAATGAGCGTAAAACCAGCCTTTCGATTCTTTTTTGCCTTCATAGTTTTATTTTAACATAAACTTTTTTTCTATGGAATGACATGCCGGTTAGATACATTTGTTGTCGTCTTTATCATCTTGAGCAACCAATTCAACTGCGGAAGAGTTTACGCCAGGAGTGTTAATGCGAATGTTGCGGCGCACTCCGTAATTATTGTCGGGAGATTGAACACACATGTTGATGATATTTTCGGCAACATCCGAAAGAAGATCAGAAAAGTTAAGCCGATTATTGCCACCATCATTGACTGCCCGAGTAATGCGCGGCATATTCGTTTCGTCGTATGTTTTATAATAAGTGTGTATAGTGCCAGATAGAGGGGAGCGAACGATTAAGATAACTGCACGGAACAAATCGTCATTTTCGGTTTTCTCTAGACGACCTTCCCAAGGAATAACCGTATAGGCACTTTTAAACGGGAGGTTTTGGCCGGATACAGCTGAGGTTTCAAAAATATCGGCATTCAAATCTCCTAGAATACTTTTAGTATTAGTCTTACTAATCTTGGAGGGAGAAATTGTATTTCCGACAACATCATAAGAATAAATGGTACTAGGGTCGATTTCTGGCTCTCCAATTACGATTAGTTTTCCGTAAATAGCAGTGCCGGTACGTCCTGGGCCAATATAGCTACAATTGCCAGTAGGACAGTCATCAGGCAAGACTTCTTTGTCGTTTGATACATTTAAGACATCGGAATAGACGCCGCGAAGGTATTCACCAATAGTCTTAACCGAATCGTTGTATCTTTGACGAGAAATCGATACATTCGTTCCGACAATTAGGCCAGTGATTAAAACGCCAGATAGAGCCAAAAAAAGGGTGACTTCGATAACGGTAAAACCTTTTTTTGACCTCATCATGTTTATGATTATATCAAATTATTTCGGTTTTTCAACAAGGATGAGAGAAAAAATGAACCTCTTCTTCGAGAGAGAGGTCCATTCAGCAAGATGTCGAATATTTAGGCGCGAGCAAAGTGCGCGAAGGCGCGGTTGGCTTCGGCCATACGATGACAATCTTCTTTCTTTTTGAAGGCAGCACCAGACTCATTGTAGGCGTCAATAATCTCAAGCTCTAGACGTTTTGAATACGGCATTCCTTGACGAGCACGAGCGGCTTGGACGAGCCAAGTGAAAGCGAAATGCTGTTGGCGATGACCAGAAATCGGGAATGGAATTTGATAGTTTGCACCGCCGACACGACGAGATTTAACCTCGAAATCTGGAGAGACGTTTGAAAGAGCCTTTTCGAAAACTTCGACAGGATCTTCAGACTTAAGTTTTTTAGCGGCGCCTTCAAGAGCAGCATAAACTGCGCGCTCGGCGGCTTGTTTCTTGCCATCAAGCATAGACTTATTGATAAGGCGTTGAACTAAAACAGATTGGTATTTACGGTCGGGAGAGACTTTTCTCTCAAGAGATTTTGTAGTTTTTCTAGGCATAAATTATTTCCCCTCCTTCTTTGCACCGTATTTGGAACGGCCTTGTTTTCTTCCTTGAACACCTTGGAGATCGAGCGTACCACGAACAACGTGATAGCGAACGCCAGGAAGATCAGGAACACGACCGCCGCGAACTAGCACAACTGCGTGCTCTTGAAGATTATGTCCTTCCCCACCGATATAAGCCCAAACCTCTTGGCCATTAGTAAGGCGAACACGTGCGACTTTACGAAGAGCGGAGTTTGGCTTTTTTGGAGTTTTAGTGGTTACTTTAATGCAGACACCACGTTTAAGCGGAGCGGATTGATCATAGTAACGAGTTTTAAGCGTGTTAACAATAGAACCAAGAGCAGGCGCTTTGGACTTTTTGTGAGCCTTTTTGCGAGGCTTGCGAATCAACTGATTGATTGTTGGCACAGTTAATAATTCCTTTAGATGATTATATTTTGATGATTATATTTTGCATTACTAATAATTGTCTCTCGGAGTACAGCAATACCTTAAGACATGAAACTCTGTTGTTATTATACTCTTTTTTTGTTTTTTTACAAGACTTATTAGGAAGCATTTGCGGCTTCTTGCATACGTGCACGATAGACTTGAGAAGAATTAATAGCCTCATCGCGTTTTTCGGAATCACCTAGCCCTTCGTAGAGGCGAGCCATGACATTATAATAACGATAGAAATCCTCGTCGGAGAAGCTAGAAGTGTCTAACGAGTTCATGATAGCTTCAGCCTCGCTATATTCTTCAAAAGCAATGTGCATGCTAGCGGTATCAAGTTTAGCAAGAAGGACCTCGCTAGGATTATTGGAATTATTGATGATTTCTTCTTGTTTTGCGTAGTATTCTTCTTCGGTCATCGGTTCGTCGGCAGATTCAGACTCTTCCGCTTCGACAACAACAATTTCATCGCCAATTTCTTCAGCAGTATCGTTAAGGTCGGTAGTTTCCTTTTTGCCAAAAAGAGAATCTCTTTTAACGAAGATAAAGATCCCAACTGCGATGAGTGCGACGGCTAGCACTGCGATTATGATTAGGAGAGTAGTTTTAGACTTTTTATCGTCGGTGTTCGGAGAACTAACCGGAGGAACTGGCCCGGCGGAAGGGGGAGTAACGGGAGGAATTGGCGTACCTGGACCGTTCGGATTTTGATAAGGGTTTTGATTAGAATTTATTGGTACTGGAGGAACTCCCGAGGGATTGCCAGTATTAAATGACTCATTATTTTCCATATTATAAGTATAACCGCTATTTGATTATTTTGCAACTTTTACTTATGTACCAAATATAAATGACATCCATTGAGAAAAATTAGACGGCTCGCTAATGGTTTCTTCGACTGAAAGTGTTTTATACTTGTTCTTAGCAGTTTCTGAGTTTTCCGGAAGATAGACTAAGTTTTCACCCTCAAGAGCTTTGTCCTGCTTTGCGCGAGCAGACAATTCTTGATACTCGGCCGATTTATAATAGGTATTTTCCATTTCTGCGGTTTCTACCTCAAGCTTAAGAAGGGCCAATTCCCTTTTTCTAGTAGCGATTTTTTGAGACAGCTCCCAGTTACGAGACATCGCGGAAATTGAGCTATAAGTCCAAAAGAAACAAAGAACGATGGCGACCGCAAAAACTATATTGTCGAAAGAAAAATAATCGTGCTTGATACGAAAATAGAGTCTCCTGAGTCGAGTTTTTAGTTTTTGCATTTACATAAATTATAGCATAAATAGTATAGCACTAGATGTTTTTAGGCTTCTGTGATATGGTAGGGGAAATAAAAGCGAGGTAAAAGATGAGAAGTCTAAAATTTTTAGAAATGGTCGCTAAGAGTGCCGGAGCGGCCCTGTTAATCGGAATTGGCAACTATGTGTTATTGAAGATCGGAAGTCCGATTGGTCCGGTTCTATTTTCTTTTGGGCTCTTAGGGGTATGCGTGCTCGGCTTGAATCTTTTTACGGGAAAGGCAGGTTTTTTCTTTGAGGATAAAATAAAAGTTTTAGACTTATTAATTATGTTGGTTTCTAATCTGGTATTTGGATATTTATTTGGAGCAATGTTTGGACTCGCGGACGGAGAAATAGAAAATTCCGCAGCGGCTAAGGTTCTTAGTTGGGATTTGTCCGTGGCGTTTTTCATTAAAGCTACACTGTGCGGAATGATAATGTATCTCGCGGTTAAACTTTTTAGAAAAGGGACGAGTCTTGGGATTATAATTGGAGTACCTTTGTTCATTTTTTCCGGTATGCAACACTCTATTGCAAACGTAATTACGCTTGGAGTAACTTTGGAATTAAATTTTGAACTTGTCGGAATTATTCTTCTTTGCGTGGCCGGAAACTTTGTTGGTGCGCTTGTGGCTTGGTTTCTTGCGGGACAGTTTTTCGAGAAGGGTTTCGAGATTTCGAACCAAAGTATAAAAGAAGAGAAAAAGGATTTGCGAAAATTAAAAATACATGGGACTTATAGACATTTCAAAAACAAATACTATACGGTAGAAGGAGT
>JAFWKB010000002.1 GCA_017511405.1 Candidatus Saccharimonadota bacterium | reverse complement strand
CTTGCCGTATCAACAGGTTCCGCAGGAGTAACTCTTGCTTGCTCTGGGGTCTTAGGGGTTTGAGTTTTCGAGACTTTTGTTTTTAGTGAATCAAATAAACCCATTACATTTATTTTAACACAAGCATTAAAAAATGTGCTATATTTATTTTATGAATAAAGAAACGATTTATATTGAACCGAGTGATGATATTACTAACATCCTTTCAAAGATCAAATCGTCAGAAAAAAAGATTATCGCTCTTGTTCCTCCTAAAAAAGCGAGTGTTCTCTTAAGCTCGGTAAATATAAAATTAATCGCAAGGGCTGCGAAGACAGAGAAAAAAGCCGTCGTCCTCGTTACGACCGATGATTCTCTTACCAAACTTGCCATGTCGGCAAATCTCCCAGTCGCTCCATCTCTAAAATCTCGCCCTATACTTCCTCATGGAGAGTCTGAAGAATCTAAAGAACTTGAGGAAGAAAGCCCCAAGGCAAAAATCGGTGATTTTGTAGAAGAGCCAGAAGCCTCGAAGCTTGCAGAGGATTATGACGAGGCGGATGATGAAGGGATCGGTGAAGATGAGGGTGTTGATGACGATGTAATTGATAATAAAAAGAGTATAGAAAAAGATGATGAAGATGATGAAGACGACAATGATGGTGAAGAAGAGATCGAAAAAGAAGCAAAAAAGCCTAAAAAGGCCCTAAAAGAAAAAGCATCTGCGGCCAAAGCCGACGACGATTCTTCTAAGTCGAAAAAAGAAGAGCCTAAAAGTCCTTTCCTAAGATGGGTCGTTAATCATAGGCTCTGGGTGATTTTCGGCTTGGTTTTTATCGTTTCTGTCGGCGGATTCTTGATCTGGGCTCTAATCTTCGCTCCGCGTGTAGATATCTCTATCAAAGTCCGAACTACAACAGGGAATTTTGCTGAAAATGTCACCATTACTAAAGTGGCTGGCGAAGAAAAAGTCGAAGACGGGATTTTTTACGGTCAGACCGAAAGGGTCGAAGACGAACAAAGCATAAAATTCACAGCAACTGGACAAAAAGATAACGGCGAATCGGCTACTGGCTCACTCGTTGTCTATTACCAGTCAAAGGACCCTTACGCCTTTAATTTCGACACCGGATCTTCCTTCTCGATTAATGGTCTCGAGTATAATTCCGTTTCTTCTGGCAGCTTATCTTGGGGAGGCAGCTCTATAAAAGAATGTGACAATAAAGACGACTACGAGGCGGATAAGGGCTGCTTGAAATCTATAACTCTTTCCGTTAAAGCCTCTGCTCCTGGAGACAAATATAATATAACTGGTCGCCAAAGTAACTGGAAATCTGGTGCTTATCCTTCTGTATCTGTCTATAATTCAACAGATATGACTGGAGGTACATCTGATATTATTACAATTGTCCAACAATCGGATGTGGACCTTGCCCTGGATAAACTCAAATCTGAAAACCAAGATAACGGAAAAGCAAATCTACTCAAAAGATTATCGAGTACCGTTCTTCCTATTGATGCGAGTTTCAAAGTTGAAACTACCGACCCTGTAGTTACTCCCGCTGTTGGTGCCGAAGTCCCCGAGGGAACTACACCGAGCGTCTCCTCTAAGACCACCTATACAATTATGACAATAGAACGTGCTCATGTTGAAGAGTTTATTAAAGCTCGCGCAAAACTCGAAGAGGGGAGAAAACTCTATTCTTACGGCGATCCATTTATTGAATACTTTACACAAACGAATGATAACACCTATAGCGCAAAACTAAAAACTACATATAAATACGGTCCCGAAATTAGTGAATCCGAAATCCTTGACAAGATTCGCGGTAAAAAAATCGGCCGAATTGAACCAGAACTCAAGAGTGATTATTCTGGAATCTCTTCCGTAGCAATCTCAAAATCATTCTTCTGGGTGAATACTGTTCCAAATGATCCAAACAAAATAACCATCAAGCTAGAGGTTGAAGAATAATGAAGCTTCTTGGCCTAGACGTCGGCGAAAGGCGTATTGGTGTTGCAAAGGCAGATACTTCTGTTCGAATTGCAACTCCGGCCGGTATGATACTAGTAGATGGACGCGAAATCCTAAACATAGTAAAAGTTGTTTCTCTTAACAATATCGACGTCATCGTTGTTGGAATGCCAAGAAACCTCCGGGGTGAGCAAACCAAACAAAGTGAATATGTCAAAAATTTCGTTAAAACTCTCAACCAAGCTCTCTTATTGAAAAAACCTAATAATAAAACCGTAAAAATCTTCTTTCAAGATGAATCTTTAACCTCCGTTACCGCCAAAGAACGGTTAAAAGCCAGGAACGGCAAAATTGACAAAAAAACTGGAGATATTGATGCCGAAGCGGCCACCATCATCCTCCAAGATTTTCTTGAAAATGTCCAAAATCGCATTAGAACTGCCAAAAACAATACTACCGTTCCTCAAAAAGCGCCTGTAATGCCCATAAATCGCTCTCTGAGCGGCGAAAATACCAATGCCGACAACAACCAAGCTTCGGCAAAAAAAGCCTCAGAAACGCCTAAAAATGCCTCTAAACCCCAGTTTAAGCCCTTTAAAGACAATTCTGCGCGTAAATGGGCGATTATTCGAACTATAATCATCATTACAATTATCCTTGGTGGGGGAATAATCGGCGTATTTGCTTGGTATAAAAACTCTTTGAAATCCCCAGTTTCCGAAGAAACCTGCTCTGGCGCTTCCCTGAATGAAAATTTAGAAATCTGCGAAACTGTCGAGGTGGTCATTCCTGAAGGTTCTACTCTTGATGAAATCGCCACAATCCTTAAAAAGACCGGCATAATTAAGAACAGTTTCACATTCAAGATGAATGCGCGCTTTAAAAAAACCGCTTCTAATCTTAAGGCGGGGACATATCAGCTTTCTCCGGCGATATCTATAGATAGTCTTATGGATACTCTCGAGAAAGGCTCCTCTAGCGCAACAGTTTTTCGTTTTACGGCGTTACCGGGAGAAACGCTAAAAGATATCAAAAAACGCCTCATGGCGGTCGGCTACGAAGAATCAGAAATCGACGCCGCCTTCTCTAAGAACTACAATCATTCAATTCTCGCCGACAAACCTGCTGATGCGTCTCTCGAAGGTTACCTCTTCGGTGAGACCTACGAGTTTTACACTACCGACTCTGTAGAAGATATAGTTATTCGCATGCTTGATGAACTCCAATCCGTAGTCCAAAAAAATAATCTCAAACAGAAATTTAATAATCTCGGCCTAACCTTGCATGAGGGAATTATCCTTGCAAGTATCGTTCAGAAAGAAGCAGGTACGCTCTCTAAAGAAGATATGTCTAAAGTTGCTCAAGTCTTTCTCTCGAGATTAAACCAAGGAATTCCTCTTGGCAGTGACGTGACGGTAAAATACGCTGTTGATCAGGTCGATCCTAATAGGGAAATCTATAAAGACAACGCCTCTGCGCTCTCTATAGACTCCTGTTATAACACAAGAAAAAATGCTGGTCTGCCCTGTGGCCCTATCTCTAACCCCTCCGCACTAGTCTTAATCTCTACTGCTAACCCTTCCGACACCTCTTATCTTTATTTCTTGACAGGAGACGATGGGTTGATGTATTATAGTAACACAGAGTCCGAGCATAACCATAATGCGTCCGAACATTGCAAGGAGCTCTGTAACATATCACTATGACAACTAAGAAAACTAATCAAGAAAAGAAAAATCCGTTTGTTCGGTTTCTTTCTTATGCGACTGCTGCTGCTCTCATCTTGGGAACAGTTTATTTTGGCTCTAGAAATAAAACGACGGAAGAAAACGGAGTTCCGACAATGTTGGCTATTTCCGATAATAACTATGCCGTCTCCGTCGATCAGCTTTCTGAGCTCTATATTGTCGCCGAAGCAGCCAATAATCTTTCCCTCAGCTCCTCGAATTATCTCAATATGGACTATATTTCCGCTGTTACCCAATATTCCATTAATCAGACCGCCTCTACTAAAATCGAGAAAACTAACATCGTAGATACATCTTCTCTTGCTAAGGGCGTAATAGAATACGAGGTAGGCGCATCTGAATCGATGGAAGACATCGCATCGTCATTTGGTCTCACCACCGATCAAATCCGTTGGTCTAACGGGTTGAAGAACACCGATATTAGCGCCGATCAGACTTTGTATCTTCCGAGCACGAGCGGAATCGTTTATACAGTTAATGAAGGTGATACCGTAGCGTCTATTGCCGAAAAATATGGTTCCTCTGCCGAAGAAATTGAAGAAAAGAATAACTTAACCACTCGTGGTCTTTCTGCCGGGGTTAAAATTGTTGTACCTAACGGCGTTGTCCCGGAAACTGAAAGGCCTGAATATGTTGCACCGGTTCGAACGACAACAACTTACTATTATACTCCTAGCTATAATCTCTATTCTACTAGCTCTAACCCGATGCCTTATGGTTGGTGTACCTGGTATGCTTGGCAATGGCGCTATGAACACGGAGCTCCGCTTCCTGGCGGTCTTGGCAACGCTCGCTACTGGGCTACCCAACTTTCCTCAAAGGGTTATAGCGTTGATTATTCGCCTTCTGTCGGAGCCGTATTTGTTAGCCAGGCTGGCTATTATGGGCACGTTGGCGTCGTTACTAGCGTTAATGGCGATGGGTCTATCACTATTTCCGATATGAACGGACGCGCAGGATGGGGGAGAATTGACAATCGCCAGGTTGAAGCCTCCGAATGGAACGGCTGGCAATTCGTGCACTAGCTCTCCGTAGAAGATTCCTTGTATAAACATAATAAATATGTTATAATCAAAACATGTTTGTTGATACGGCAAAAGTAAAATTAGAAGCAGGAAAAGGCGGAGATGGCGCCGTGTCTTTTCGCAGGGAAATCTACATTCCTAAAGGAGGCCCTGACGGCGGAGATGGTGGTAAAGGTGGCTCTATCATTTTCAAAGCCGATAAGGATACTAACACTCTTTTAGACTTTCGCTATAGCCCAGAGTTAAAAGCAGAAAATGGCAAAAATGGTTCCGGAACTCGCTCCGCAGGACGCTCCGGGAAAGATTTAATAGTTGAAGTTCCCATAGGGACCGTCGTAAAACGTGATGGAAAAATCATCGCTGATTTAACTAAAGACGGCCAAAAAGCAATCATCGCCAAAGGCGGAGATGGAGGATTTGGCAATGCTCACTTTAAATCATCTACGCGTCAAGCTCCTATAGTTGCCGAGGTTGGAGAACCAGGCGAAGCTTTTGAAGCCGAACTTGAGCTAAAGTTACTCGCCGATGTTGGCCTCGTCGGTCTTCCTAATGCTGGAAAATCAACATTTCTTTCTGTTGTCTCTAATGCAAAGCCGGAAATCGCGGATTATCCTTTTACGACGATAACTCCGAATCTTGGCGTTGCCACAATTGACAAAAAAGATATCTTAATTGCCGATATTCCCGGTCTAATTGAAGGAGCGTCTGAAGGTAAAGGTCTTGGTTACGCTTTTCTGCGTCATATCGACCGTACCGCCGCTATTCTTCATCTTATCGATATATATAATAGTGATGCTGGGGAGGCTTATTTGACTATTCGTAATGAATTAGAAAAATATTCCGATTTAAGAAAACGTCCAGAAATCATAGCTCTTACTAAATGTGAGGGAGTCGATCCAGAAATAGTCGAAATGCAAAAAGCATCTATTCTTGAGGTGAATCCGAGAGCGAAAGTTTTTGCTATCTCTTCTTCTGCTCATCAAGGAATCGACGAGGTGCTAAGAGGGCTCGAAAAAATAGTTTCATCAAACAAATCCTCTTCTATCGACGATTTTAAAGACAATCACGACAGTAAAGAAGACAATGAATCGGGATCTGGCCTTCCAACCATTTCTCTCCCAGATTCCGCATTAAGAACATCATGGCGTGTCGAGAAGATTGAAACCGACGAAGGCGATAAGTTTGTTGTTATCGGAGAAAAAATTGAGAAGTTTGCCAACCGAACGGATTTTAATAATTATGCTTCTGTTAATCGCCTACGTGACATCATGAAGAAACTTGGAATTCGTGCCGAGTTGACATCTCGAGGCGCTCAACCAGAATCAATCATCTCTATTGCCGGTAAAGAATTCACCCTAGTAGAGGACTGGTAGAATTATTTTCAATATGTTGTAAAAATTACAACATATTTATCACGGGAACCTATTGACATCAAAGCTTAAGTTTAATAAAATAACCTTAAGCTGATACGCTTCACAGGGTTCCACTGACATCTTAGTGGAGTGTGGAGACTACATTAAAAACAAAAACAGCGGATTAAAACAAAACAATGTGCCCTAGGGTGGGCGCGCATCAGCGAGTCGGGTTAAGGCCCGACTTTTATGTTGCCCTAAAAACTTGTGCTATAATTGTTCTATGAAATTTGAATTGGTGTCGAAATATCAGCCTACCGGAGATCAACCGACTGCAATCGCCGCACTTACCAAGGGACTTAAAGAGGGAATTAAAGAACAAGTTCTTCTCGGGGTTACTGGCTCAGGGAAGACTTTTACGATGGCGAATCTAATCCAAAACTATGGCAAACCTACTCTTGTTCTAGCACATAATAAAACCCTCGCAGCCCAACTATATTCCGAGTTCCGCGAATTCTTTCCTAAAAATGAGGTGCATTATTTCGTTTCATATTTTGATTATTATCAACCTGAGGCCTACATTGCCTCGACGGATACCTATATTGAAAAAGATTCCGCCATTAACGAAGAAATCGACCGTCTTCGACATGGTGCAACTGAAGCTTTACTTACCCGTAATGATGTAATAATTGTCGCTTCGGTTTCTTGTATTTATGGTATCGGCTCTCCTGCCAACTATCAAGAAATGTCTTTTCCTCTTTGGAAGAGAAATACAGGTTGGGTAACCGAAGGAGAAATACCTGTCCCCGACCAACTCTCTTTTATTCGCACTCTTGTTTCGATGCAATACCATCGTAACGATCTCGCTTTTGAGCGTGGGAATTTTCGGGTTATGGGCGACACGATCGACTTATTTCCTGCTTCTGGTGAATGGGGTTATCGCTTTGAATTCGGTTTTGACACTCTCGAAAACGTTAGAATTATCGAACCTCTAACCGGAGAAATCCGTGAGAAGCCAGATCATATTCATATATTTCCGAATACTCACTATGCTACCCCCAAATCCGATCTTCAACGCGCCTTAGTTTCGATTGAAAAAGAGTATAAAGAACGTCTTGCATTCTTTGAGCGCCATCAGAAATATCTCGAAGCTCAGCGCCTTACTCAAAGAATAAAATACGACCTCGAAATGCTTAAAGAAACTGGATTCGTAAAAGGAATCGAGAATTATTCCCGTCACCTCGAAGGTCGTAAAGCCGGCGAACCGCCTTCGACCCTTCTTGATTTCTTTCCGAAGGATTTTCTACTCCTTGTTGATGAGTCGCATATGACCCTCCCTCAAGTTAGAGGCATGTATAATGGAGACCATGCTAGAAAGCTTAATTTGGTCGATTATGGTTTTCGGCTCCCTTCTGCATTGGACAATCGTCCATTAACCTTTCCTGAATTCCATCGGCACATTTCTCACGCAATATACGTCTCTGCAACCCCAGGCGAATATGAACTTTCAAATTGTCCAAAACCTGCCGAACAAGTAATTCGACCTACTGGCTTACTCGACCCTGAAATTGAAGTCCGGCCTTCCGAACATCAAATTGACGATTTGATGGAAGAAATTGACAAACGAATCGCCAAACATCAAAGGACGCTTGTTACTACTCTCACGAAGCGAATGGCGGAAGATTTAACCGACCATCTTAAAGAACGCGGCGTCAAAACCGCCTACATCCATTCCGATATAGATACCCTTGAGCGAGGTGATATTCTTCGAGATTTAAGAGCCGGAGTTTATGACGTTCTGGTCGGTATTAACTTACTCCGAGAAGGCCTAGACCTTCCCGAAGTCTCACTCGTAGCAATTCTTGACGCCGATAAAGAAGGATTCTTGCGTTCTGAGTCGGCTTTAATCCAAACAATCGGACGCGCAGCACGCCATGTGGAGGGGAAGGTAATAATGTATGCCGATATAGTCACCGAGAGTATGGAAAAAGCCATTTCTGAAACGGCTCGCCGTCGAGAGATACAGGAGAAATATAATATAAAGCATGGGATTGTGCCTAAATCGGTGAGTAAAGAAATTTCCGCAGGCCTTCGTGCGATTATTCCAGAAAAATCAGTCGAGTCTAAACTCGATATTAAGCATATCCCCAAGGAAGAATTACCTTCTCTTGTTAAAGAACTTACCTCGCAAATGAAACTAGCGGCGGTTAACCTTGAATTTGAACGTGCTGCTCTTCTTCGTGACCAAATCAACGATATTGAAAATCTGACGAAAAGTAGAAAAACCCTTAATAAATAACTAAGTTTATGCTAAAATCATAATATGAGTGAAGAGAGCGAAAAAGAGAGTCAGAAGACAAAAACTACTTTTAAATCAACTAAACCTATTAATCTAAAAGCCTTAGAAACTGAAGCTCCAGCAGCGGCTCAAGCGCCTTCAATTATGTCTGCTCCCCGCGAGAAGAGATTCCCGATTCTTCCAGTTCTGATAGTTTCACTCGTTATAAGTGTTGCTCTTAATATCGTCGCTTTAGTTGCGGTCATTTTTAATAACCAAACAATTGGCGTCCTTAATAAACAAATCGACGAATATAAAAACGATATCCTAGATTTGAAAAACCAAATTAACGCACTCGACAAGTAATTCATTATTTCGACTAAGCGTGTTATAATAGCACGGATGAATATTAGCGAAAAAGAAATCGAACACCTTGCAAATCTATCAAACTTCACTCTTGATAAAAAGGAAAAAGAAGTTTTAACAAAGGACTTAGAGAATATCTTGAAATACGTCTCTAAACTTGATGAACTCGATACCGAAAATGTCGAACCCACATATCAAGTTTTTGAGATGGAGAACGTTTGGCGTGCTGACGAGATTATTCCTCAAGACGCTGATAGGGAAGAACTGCTTGCTTTAACAAAAGAATCGATCGATAACCAAATTAAAGTCCCGAAAGTTTTATAATTATGAAAATAGCAAATTCCTCCACTAGCGCAGTTTCCTTGGTAAAAGCTGCCTTGGGAAAAATCGAACAATATAATAAAGATTATAATATATTCACTTTCATCAATCGTGATGCTGCCTTGAAAAAAGCCGAAGAAATTGATAAAAAAATCAAAAACGGTGAAAAAGTCGGTCGGCTCGCCGGCGTTCCTTATGCCCTTAAAGATAATTTTCTTTCTAAGCAAGGAGAGACTACGGCGTCTGCAAATATTTTGACTGGATTGAAAAGCCCAATCGATGCCACATCTGTTAAAAAACTAGAAGACGAGGGGGCGATCATGGTTGCCCGGACGAACCTGGACGCCTTCGCTCACGGTTCCTCTACAGAAAATTCCTTTTTTGGCCCAACTAAAAACGCCTTCGCAAAAGACCGCGTAGCTGGTGGCTCATCTGGCGGTTCAGCGGTGGCAGTTGCACTTGACTGTGTTGAATTTGCTACAGGAACAGATACTGGTGGTTCGATTCGCCAACCGGCATCATTTAACGGAGTTTTTGGTATAAAACCAACGTACGGAACTATTTCTCGTTATGGGGTTGTTGCTATGGCTTCTTCCACCGACGTCGTTGGCTTCTTTGCTAAAACTGCTTCAGATTTGGACTTATTGATGGAGGTAACCTCTGGTCTAGACGAAAAAGACGAAACGAGCCTTCCGGATTATTACGGAATTGCCGACACAAAACTGGAAAAGAAAAAACTTGGCTTCGTTAAAGAATTTATAGAATCACCCGCTTTAAACCCAGAGTTAAAAGCCTCTCTCGAAAATAAGCTATCACTCGCTAAATCTAAGGGCTATGAAATAGTCGAGCTTTCGCTTCCTGCTCTACAATACGCTCTCGCGACCTATTACATAATTCAACCGGCCGAAGTTGCATCTAACCTCTCTCGATATGACGGAATTCGCTATGCTTTTCGTTCGAAAGATTCAAAAACACTTGGCGATTTATTTTCTAATACACGTTCCGAAGGCTTTATGCGCGAAAACAAACGTCGCATTATGATTGGAAATTTTGTCTTAAGTTCGGGATTCTACGATGCCTATTTTCTTAAGGCCGCCAAAGCCCGCACTCTAATTATCAATGAGTTTAATTCGGCTTTCAAAAAAGTCGACGCAATTTTGTCTCCTGTCGCTCCGAACCCCGCTTTTAAACTTGGCGAAAAAGTCAATGACCCGGTTTCTATGTATCTTGAAGACGTAATGAGTGTCCCAGTTAATCTCGCTGGTTTACCGGCCGTGGCTTTTCCATCTGGCTTTACTTCTTCCTCGCCGAGGCTCCCCCTCGGGCTACAACTTATTGGCCCACGCCGTAGTGATAAAAATTTGCTAGAACTTGTAGAGGAACTTATATAATGGAGCCTTCGTTCATTACTCTTTTTGGCTCAATTCTCGTTGTTGGTATTTTGATTTTTATAGCAATCCTGCTTACATCTCACAAGAGCTACACTTTCGACAAAATTGAATATCAAACAGATTTTTTGGCTATTGAAAACTCACTTAAAAAAGAAAACCCAACAAGCTATAATATGTCGATTGTTGAAGCGGACAAGCTTCTAGATAAAGCCATGCATGAAATGGGCATACCTGGAAGAACTATGGGTGACCGCCTTAAGAAGTGTGGCAAAGAAAAATTTTCAAAATTAAATTCAGTTTGGCATGTTCATAAACTACGCAACCAAATTGCGCACGAGCCGCGCTTTTCCGTTGAATACTTGGAAGCGAAACGCGCACTTGCAATCTATCGCCAAGCTTTAAAAGATTTAGGAGCTATTTAATGACTGAAAAGACACAAAAATATGAAATAACAATCGGAATCGAAACTCACGTCCAATTAAAAACTAAGACCAAACTTTTTTCCGAAGTAGACAATGACGCAAGAGGAAAAGAACCAAACTCCTGTGTATCGCCAGTGGATTATGCTCTCCCTGGCATGTTGCCACGTTTAAACGGTGAGGCTATTAAGCTTGCAATTCGCGCAGGTGCTGCTATGAACGCAAAGATTAATCCGCACTCCCGTTTTGATAGAAAACATTATTTCTACCCAGATTCACCAAAAGGGTATCAAATCACCCAGTTTTTCTCTCCTATAATTGGTGAAGGATATATTGAGCTTCCTTCCGGTAAGAAAGTGCGTATTGAACACGCCCATCTCGAAGGTGACGCCGGAAAGTTATCGCATTCCGATTCTTATTCTTTAGTTGACCTCAATAGAGTCGACACCCCACTCATTGAGATTGTTTCTATGCCTGACATTACGTCCGCCGAGGAGGCACGCGACTATTGCCATGAACTTTGGCGCAATATGGTATACGCAGACATCACCAACGGAGATCTTTATAATGGCAATATGCGTTTTGACGTTAACATATCGCTAAAAAAACCAGGAGTCAAAGAGCTTGGTACTCGTGCTGAAATCAAGAATCTTAATTCATTTCGCTCAATAGAACGTGCGGTTTTGTACGAATATGAGCGCCAATCAAAACTTCTTGATAAAGGCGAAAGAATTATTCAAGAAACTCGTGGCTGGTCAGACGCAACTGGAAAAACAACTTCACAGCGTTCCAAGGAAGATGCTCAAGATTACCGTTATATGCCAGAGCCAGATTTGCCTCCTCTGAATTTATCAGATGAATTTATTCGGACCGTATATGATAATTGCCCATCAATTGCTAATGATTATCG
>JAFWKB010000028.1 GCA_017511405.1 Candidatus Saccharimonadota bacterium | reverse complement strand
GAGAGAAGTAGTGGCCTTGCTTCAAAGTAGTCCGGGTTGTCTTTGATTGACTTTACTAGAATCTGAAAATCCTCGCTACTAATCTTGCGAGGGTTATTTTCTAATTTTCTTAAATCTTCGAGCTTTCGATACTCCATTGATGTCCTTTCCGTCCTGAACGCGGACTTTGTAATCTTTACCGTAGATGTTGATGTCAGCTTCGCCGTCCTTGAGCTTATCAGTTACATCTATGGCTTGTTTATAGAGATGAACGACGACTCTACCGTCGTTGTCTGATTTAGTGTTGATAATTTCTACCATACTTACTCCTTTCTTTATATTTCCGACTAGATTCCTCAAGAATCTCAATTAAGTCGGCTATGGTTTCTGGCGGAAACTTGCCACGGTATCCAATGAACCGTAGCTCGAATCGTTTCCTTAGGCCGTCCTCGGCTTCATCTGTCACGATTCCAGCCTCAATCGCTATCCGGTTGAGTGGTAGGTAGAAAAGGTAGAGCCTTTTGCCGCGCACTCGCGCCCAGAAGTCCTTATTTAGTCCTCGCTCGACCAAAATGTCGTCCAATGCGTAGGTTGCTTGTTCGAGCACTTCTAGATACCGATATTTGGTGATGTATTTTTTCTTATGGGTAACGAAGCGACCACAAACGACGCGCGTGGTCGTCAAAATCTCCAGTTCCCGGAGGGAAATGTTCTTCATTTCGTATTCCTTATTTAGTTAATAATAAAAAAGAGGCTCGTTATGAGCCGCAATTGATTACTTTTAATTATAACATAAGAAGAATAAAGAGCCAATCGTCCGGATTGACTCTTTATATTTGGTGTTTTTACTTAAGCCCTGTTTGCGCTTTTGATTTTAGGACATTATTATAAAAAGTGAATGACGCCGCCCAGTAATCATATGTTGATGATGAGGAGCATGAATAAAGTACATATCCACCGGACTGTGATGATATCTTGCATTCACTATTGAACCAGCCATACACATCTTTTACTGCGTTCAAGGACATACCCTCATTTATTTGATTCGTGAACTTTTCATAAGTTAATTTATTTCTTTGGTAGGCCGCCTGAGCTTCTTCTTGCTGTTTCTTTTTCGCCGCTTCTTCCTCGGCTTTTGCTTTTTCTTCTGCTTCTTTCTTGGCTATTTCGTCATCAATTTCTTTTTTCTTGGCTTCCCCAATTTCTTTACATCCTGCGACGGAGCTTTTTGCGGCATTGATTTTTTCTGTATATTCTTTTAGATTTTTCACAGCCGTTTCAATGTCGGCCGTACTTTTCTCTGCAATTTTCTTGTCTTCGATTGCGTAAGGGTTGTCATATACGTCGTTGTAGATTCCAACTTTTTTAGCGCATTGCTCTGAGATATCATTTTGATCACTATAACTTAAATCGTATTTGGAACTGCCATCCGTTGAGAAACCCATTTCGCCTAGCATGGCTCCGAACTCGTACCCAAAGCTGTTCTGAGCGCTTGCGTAGTCACTCCATGCTTGACTATACTCTGAGACCACTTCTTCGTGTCGCTTATTGTTAATAATAAGGAACACTATTAAGATAACTAGAGCAACGCAAACTATGCCAATTACAATCCAGAACCTGAAATCTTTATAGAATTTCTTTTTCTCACTTTTCGGCTCGGTCGTTTTCTTGATATCCTCTTTTGCGCTTTTGGCTTTGGTTTTCGTTTTTGGTGGTTGGCTATTCTTTACATTCGACATAAGATTGTCCTCTTTCTTTAATTCTATCATATTTATACTTTTCATGATATAATAACCATAAGCAATAAGTTTATGTGTACTCTTATTGCTCCAGATTGCGGCTTTATATGCCGATTTTTTATTGGCCAATAATCTAGGAGCAAAATGTGACATCAGAAAACGATCTTGAAGTCAAAGTCGCCAAGCTCGAAACGAAGATGGACACCATCATCGACACCGTCGCGCTTATTAACCGTAAGTTCGACGAGTTGATGGAGGATCGCGTCACGCGTCGCGAGCTGGACGAATTTAAAGCCGAGGTGAAAAGAAGTATGCTCGCGCGAACTCTACTCACTACGGCTCTAACTTGTATAATTACCGCGCTCATCAGTTATGTGGTCGCGGATTTACTCAACTGAAAGGAGTATCTATGCTTAAAGGAATTGACATTTCGCATTGGCAAGCGAATCTTGATATCGCCTCAACTGGCGCAGAATTTGTAATTTGTAAGGCTACTCAGGGAACGACTTTTGTCGATCCGAGTTGTGACCGGCACTACCAAATCGCTAAACGGCTTGGCTTGAAGCTCGGCGTCTATCACTACGCTTCTGGTGGTGATCCAATCGCTGAGGCGGACTTCTTCGTCCGTAATATCCAAGGCTATATCGGCGAAGCTATTCTTATTCTCGACTGGGAGAAAACCCAGAACTCTCGCTTCCACGAGCACGCTTCGTGGTGTATCAAATGGTTGAACCGCGTCAAAGAACTGACAGGTGTTAAGCCTCTTATCTACACTAGCGCCAGTGTTATCCATGAGGCAAACTGGTCGTCTGTCGTTGCCGGTGATTACGGTCTTTGGGTTGCCGGTTGGCCTGATAATCGCGATAGCTGGGACATTCCAAAGTTCTTTTGGGATGTTTCGCCATGG
>JAFWKB010000027.1 GCA_017511405.1 Candidatus Saccharimonadota bacterium | reverse complement strand
ATTAGAAAAAAAACTCGCTACAAGATACGAAACGACCGAAGAAAAAGTTTCCCTAGTCTATTCCGGAAGAACTGCGATATGCTTAGCCCTCAAGTCCTTCATGGCTTCGGGCCAAGTCGAAAAAGGTGACCACGTAATTATTAACGGCTTTACCTGTCATGCGGTTATCGAAGCCGTTAAAAAAGCCGCCCTAGTTCCAATTTTTGCCGATATCGAACCGGAAACCCCAGATTTTTCTCCAAACACACTTGAAAAAATACTTAAATCGGATAAAAAAACAAAAGTAGTCATTCTTCAAAATTCGTTCGGTTATCCATGCGACATAAAAGCGTTCGAAAAACTAAAATCAAAATACAATTTTCTAATTCTCGAGGACCTCGCTCACTGCGCAGGAAGAAAATATCACGACAATAGAGAAATCGGAAGCGTTGGTGACGCGGCTTGCCTTTCGTTTGGTAAAGGAAAAGCTATCGACACCATCATTGGTGGAGCGATTATTCTTCGAAACAACTTTTCTTTTCCAAAAAGTTTCAAAAAAATCGAGTTAAAAAAACCAAAACTGGCCGACTCACTTCGGGCAGGCTGGTATCCAATTTTTGGAAGCATCGCTCGCGGTCTTTCTCATATTCATCTCGAAAAGCCTTTTTTAGCCCTTCTCTTAAGGCTTCGCTGGATCGAACGTTCAGCGGATACGAATCTGGATGAAACTCGTACCATAACAGATTGGCAAGCCAAGCTTGCACTAAAGCAGCTAAAAGAACTCCCAAATCGACCACTCCGTAAATATGCTTTAGTAAATAATCGAGAACAATGTCTAAAAGAACTTAAGGAAAAAGGTTTTCGACTCGAAGAACTATGGTACGAAATACCGGTTGCACCTTCCCGTTATTATAAATCCGTACATTTTCCAGAAAAGGATTGTCCAAACGCCGTAGTTTTCGCGCAAAAAGTCGTCAATCTTCCGACTTGGTATAAAGACCAAAAACACAAGCGTGAGTTAAAAGAAGCAGAGCGAATTATTAAAAAATATCAACAGAGATAAATAATATGGAAGAAACCTGGTCAACAATCCTCAAGAATCATTCCGAATCAAACTTTCTTCAAGGTCCACTCTGGGCCGAGATGAACAAGACCGTCGGGCATAAAATAGTCGTCCGGACATTTGATTCCGATGCAATATATCTTGGTATTGTTAAAGCCGCCAAACGCGGACGCTATATGGAGATACCGGGAGGACCAATTTTAGATTGGAAAGATAAAGCATTAGTGAAAAAAGTCTTCTCGTCAATTATTAAAGAAGCTAAAGAAGAAAAGTGCGTCTTCGTTAGGTTTCGACCACAACTTTTTAATACCGAAGAAAACCAAAAACTTATTAAAAAACTAGGCTCGCTCGCAAAAATCGATATTCGCACGGCGCCGATGCATCTGCATGCTCAAAATACCGTAATCTTAGATTTAACTAATTCCGAAGAAGAACTCTTAATGTCTATGCGCCGCCAAACACGATACGAAGTCCGTCGTTCCGAGAAAAATGGAATAATTGTCACAGAAGATTCGTCGGAAGAAAAGTTTAACGAGTTTCACGAGGCTCAAGTAAAAACCGCTAAACGTCAAGATTTTGTTCCACCATCAAAAAAAGAACTTATCGCTGAACGCGACGCATTCTCGCCAAATAACCTCAAACTATACACGGCTAAAACAAAAGAAGGAGAGCCAATTGCCTATGGCTTAATCTTAATCTATGGCGAAGAAGCCGAGTATTTTGAGGCTGCTTCAACCGACCTAAATCGCAAATTACCTGGCGCTTATGCCCTGCTATGGCAAGCAATTAAAGATTTAAAAAAAGAAGGTGTTAAAAGATTTAATCTTTGGGGAATCGCGCCACCGGGGATAGAAAATCATCGTTATTCTGGAGTTACTACATTTAAAACAGGTTTTGGAGGACAAATAGTCGAATTCATCCCGGCACAAGACATTATCATTAATAAAGTCCTTTATAAAGTAGACGAAATAATTGAAAACGCAAGGAAGAAGAAAAGGAATCTATAAATGAGTAAATATGTAATAGAAGACGCCGAAGAAAGAAACGAATGGGATAGTTTTATCACATCCGATTTGTCTTCAAATTTCCTTCAAAGCTGGGATTTTTATGAATTTCACCGTTCAAGAGGAAACAAAATCGTCAGAAGAATCGCTAAAAACACAGAAAATGAGATTGTTGGTGCATACGCCGGGGTTATCGAAGACGCTAAGCGTGGACGCCATCTAGCGATAGCAGGCGGCCCAATTCTCGACTGGAAGAATAAAACCCTCGTTAAAACTATTTTTGACGACATAAAAAAAGAGGCAAAAAAAGCCCGCTGTGTCTTTGCCAGAATCCGCCCTCAGCTTGAGTTATCGGAAAAATCCCTAGAACTAATGAAAGAACTCGGTCTCAAAAAAGCACCCATGTATCTCTCGGTGGAATACGCCGGGATACTCGATCTTAACAAAAATGAAGAAGAAATTCTAAAAGGCGCTTCTCAAGGCTTCCGTCGCAAGCTAAGAAAAGCCGAAAAAAATGAGATTATCGTTACGACTTCTGCCGATCCTAAAGAAATCAAAACATTCTATAATATCCAGCTTGAAACCGCAAAACGCAATCATTTCTATGCCTTTTCAGAAAGCTTCTTAACAAAACAATTTTCCGCCCTTGCAAAGAACAACGAGGCAAAACTATTCATTGCCAAAACCAAAGAAGGCGAAATCCTCGCAGAAAACTTTATGATTTTCTATGGAAACGAAGCAAGTTACCATTATGGAGTATCTTCTGATCTCGGCACAAAATACTCCGCAGCCCCTCTTCTTCATATGAAAGCCATGCAAGAAGCAAGAGAACGTGGAATTAAAAGATACAATCTTTGGGGGATTGTCGGGCTAGAAGAAAAGAACCACCGCTTCTATGGCGTTTCCGAATTTAAGCGGAGCTTTGGTTGTTCGGAACTAAAATATACCCCCGCTCATGACCTAATCATTAGTCCAGCCAAATACCAAATCACGAAAATAATTGAAACGACCCGCAAAAAACATCGCCACGTCTAAAAAATGATACAATACTAAAATGCTTAAACTACTAAGATACCTAAAACGCTATTCTGTTCAATGTTTTTTTCTAATCCTTAATCTCGGGATACAAATTTGGTGTTCGCTCCAACTCCCAACCATTATGGCCAACATCGTCAACGACGGAATCACAAAAGGGGATTCAGATTATATTATTAAGGCCGGACTCGGCATGCTCGGGTATACAATGATAGCGATTCTCGCCTCGCTCGTCGTGCATTTTTTGTCCGCAAGAGTCGGTGCCGGCTTCTCGAGAGATTTAAGAGAAGATTTCTATAGAAAAGTTATCAGCCTCTCAATTACCGACATAGATAAATATTCAACCGCATCTCTTATCACGCGAACGACAAACGACATTTCTCAAGTCCAGTCTGCTGTTATGCTAATGCTGACACTAATGTTACGAGCACCGCTTATGGGAATAGGCGCTATCATCCAAGCCTTCCGAGTCGCTCCCGACATGACCTGGATTATCGCTCTCGCCGTAGGACTAATTATCACATTCTCAATTGTTATACTTGGTTTATCAATTCCAAAATTCAAAATCTTTCAAACACTCCTTGATAAAATCACGTTAATCTCCCGAGAAAACCTTACGGGTCTGCGTGTTATTCGCGCTTTTAACAAAGAATCAAAAGAAAAAGAAAAATTTGAACGAGTCAATAACGAACTCACTAAAACAATTGTTTATATAAATAGGATTTTTTCTTTTCAAGATCCTCTAATCGGATTAATTTTTAACGGAACAACCCTGCTCGTCATTTGGGTCGGCGTCTCAAAATTAGAAACAAACATTACCTACCTCGGCAACATGATGGCGTTCGTTGAATATGCCGCAAATGTTATCATTTCCTTCCTCATGATTACTATGCTCTTTGTCGTCTTGCCTCGTGCAAATGTTTCCGCAACACGTATCGAAGAAATTTTGAAAGAAAAATCTAAAATCAAATGGAAGGAAGAAACCGAGGGCATCCCCGAGCCAAGTCCGAGCGTAGAATTTAAGAATGTAGATTTTCGCTATGCCGGCGCAGAGCAAGACGTTTTAAAGAACATCTCCTTCATCGCAAAGGCCGGAGAAACCACCGCATTCATCGGCTCAACCGGTTCAGGAAAATCTACTCTAATCTCGCTTATCCCGAGATTCTACGAGCCAAGCTCTGGAGAAATCTTAATCGATAATCTCAAATTAGAAAATTATAGTAAAAAAGATTTAATGCAAAAAATAGGCTATGTCCCCCAAAAAGGTATTCTATTCTCGGGAAACATAGAATCGAATATTGCATTCGGAAATCAATTCGCAGACAAAAAGGTCATCAAGAATGCCGCTCAAATTTCTCAATCCTCCGAGTTTATCGAAAAACTAGATAAAAAATACGAATCGCACATTGCGCAAGGAGGT
>JAFWKB010000026.1 GCA_017511405.1 Candidatus Saccharimonadota bacterium | reverse complement strand
TACCGGATAGTCGTCCAAGAATCCCAGCGTCACCCTCTTTCTGGGCGCGTTGTGGCTGAGGTCGGCTCTTACAACCCAGAAACCAAACAAGCCACTCTTAACAAAGAAAAAATCGAGTTCTATCTTAAGAATGGCGCCCAACCTTCTTCTCGTGTCGCTTTTGTCCTCGAGAAAAACGGTATCAAACTTCCTGATTGGTACAAAAAGCCCGCTGAAAAACACGCTAAGGCCAAACATGCCGACAAGCTTCGCAAGAATCAACCTAAAGAAGCTCCTGCGGAAGAAGCCTCGGAGGAAACTCCGGCCGAATAAAAATACTCCCCGCCTCCGGGGAGTTTTTTGTTGTTTTTAATTAAATGAATAAAAATGCCATCCGCTAAAAATCTCAATAGCTTCTCTTACATCCTCCTTGATTATCGTCAACTCAAATGCGTCGCTCTGCCAATCTTCTAGTAATCTAAGAAGAACAATCGGTCCCTCAGCCATCTTTTTAATCGCGAGTCCAACAATTAGAGAAAAAACGTAAAACAGAACCAAGGCTAAAGTAATCCAAAAGAAAGTAGCCATCGACGCCGAGCTAAAAGAGAATCTCACTATCGAAAGCAATAGAAAAACCGCCGAGCAAATCATCAAACCAACACACAATAAAGTCATTCCGATAGCTCGACAAACTAAAAATCGCCTTTCAAACTGTCTCAAATCTCTCTCCAAGATCTTCCGAAAACCGACTATCTTTTCTTTTGAAGAAAAATCCCGCTCATAGCGTCTCAAAAGTCTCTCGCGCGACTTATCTGCCACTTTCTCGAGTCGGTCAGCTTCAGCCAAGATATCTTCGTCTATAGTTACGGAAACAATCTCGATTTTCATAAAACAACCTCCTTAACGTACAAGATTCTTCTCAAAAAAAGAGAACAACATCTACACTTTCATTATACCACACATTACAGAAAAAGTCAACCTCTACCTCTATCAAAATCTTCGCGAAACCTTTATTCGAACATAAAAAAATAAGGGCTTTTCGCCAAAAAATTATGCTATAATATACTCACATAAACTTAAATGGAGATCAAAATGGCAACCATTGACCAGCAATTTGTCGAGTACATCGTGAAAACCCTCGTGAATAATCCTGATAAAGTTTCTGTCGAAAGAAAGATCGACGAAAAAGGCGTTCTTCTGTCTCTCTCTGTTGACCCTGAAGACGTTGGTCGTGTCATCGGTAAACGCGGCGCCACCGCTCAATCGATTCGTACGCTTCTCCGCGCCCTTGGAACCAAAAACGACGCTCGCTATAACCTTAAAATCGTCAACACCGACGCCGAAACTTCTGAAGACGCTTCCAGCGAAGAATCCGAAGAAGAATCCGAGCCTGTCGCCGAAGAATCCGACCTCGCTGAAAAAACTCGTGCCGAAATGGAAGATCTCGACGATTTAGACATCTAACCCATAAAAATCGCCCCAGCAAAGCTGGGGCTTTTTTGAAAGAAAGGAGAACGAAATTAGAGCACTAGCGCACTATGCGCCAAGCCCTTAGTCTCGGTATCGCCGTTAATAAAAACGCTAATTCTGCGTCATAAACTCCCGGAGCCGTGCCGATCATTCCTCCTGTCGAAGTATAGCAAGGCACGCCATTTAACGGTGTACCGTCCAAAGACGGACGCTCAAGCCGACGCGAAGGATAATCTTCCTTCCGACCGAACCACATGCTCTCCGTTACATACACTTCCGTTCCGGCCTTCATAGTACCATAACAAACCCCAAACAAAACAATCTCCGAAAACTTTCGGAATGCATTTCGCCTTCCAAAGACATATTCCAAACAAATCGGGCCATCCCCGACCATCACAATCTCGGAAACCTCTTCGCTATCCTTAAATCTCTCTCTTGCAAGGTAAAAATCAGCTACTGACGGCGCTAAAATCAAAGTTCCACTCATATTCCCCTCCTTATTGAAAAGAACAACACAACAGTATCTCTTCTTATTATATCAAATTTTTCAATTTTTGTCAAACTCTCTCATTTTTTCTCTTGTTTTTCCTTGTCATTTTTGCTAAAATAGCCTACAAGAAGCAGTTTGCCGCTTTTTTTGAAGTTACAAGGGACCGGCGACCCGACTAACTAAAAAACGGCAGTAATCTTCGGCGCTAAAGATTACCAACACTAAACTTAAAGAAAAGGAATTTCGTGAAATC
>JAFWKB010000025.1 GCA_017511405.1 Candidatus Saccharimonadota bacterium | reverse complement strand
TGCGTCAGTTTTTCGCTATCGGTGTTATAAGTTAAGTCAATCGCAAACGGCGTCATCTCGTGTTCCGTCGCTTCGTTCTCAATCATGCCAACAACATCGACATGATTAAACGTATCGTCGATGTCGGAAGCAGGGAACGTAACAAGGGCTAAGTAATCCGGGTCGCTTCCATAAGCCTCGTTCTCGCTGAACCAATCCCCTCGCTCCGCCATGTCTGTAAACGTCTCCTCAAGAAGCTTAGAGTTCGACTGCTCGTCGCTCTTTTTATATCCTGGCGTAAGCCTAAAATCATCAAGCTGCTTTATGTCGCTCATCACTTCGTCTGTAGGATACGTCCGCCCCTCAAAATCCCGCGGGTCTGGCGTCAAACTTGCTAGAAGGTTTTCGACACGCTCATAATCTGAGGTTACCTTTGGCACATTGGGATTTAACATTAAATTACCTCCAAATGAACAGTTTATTATAACGATTATATCATAAAAATAGCTCGCCAAAGTAGCGAGCCGGGGAATCGTTTGATCGTAATGTTTTTAGAAAAATTCTTCAGAAATCCATCTAAGAACTCCGACGACCAGTCGTTCCTGATAATTGTGGTTCATTGATGCAATCTTAATCTCGATTATTCCTCTCTCGAAGAGATATTCGTCAGTTGCGACATACATCGTGCCGTGCGATTTTGCTTCGACAACATCTCTAAGCAAAACCCATTTGTCTGTAGAAAAGAAATCCTGATATTTTGCCGCCGAATAGCGAATCTCTACTGTGGTGGGGCGACCTGTAGCGGGAGCTTCCTGAACTGAAAAAATGAAATGATTACGTGCTTTGTTAGAGGTAAGAACAAAATTATCAAGCGTTTGTCTCATAAAAACCACTCCTTATCTAAAAAAGTACAATTTTACCCAAATCAACTCCATTATAGCACAAACGCTATAATTTGTCAAGAGTCAAGCAATTACGTGACTCCTTCGCGACGCATTGTCGATAAAAAGGCTGCACCTTGAACTAAGTCGACCACTTATCTATAATCGTATTGCGTCATATCGTGCCAAAATAGATTGTTTCTATTTTTAAAATTTTTATAAAAAAACCTTGAAATTCTGCAATCATTTGTTATGATAATACTAAGCATAAAAACAACGAAAGGAACTATCTTTTATGAATACTAAATCTAAAAAGGGTTTTACGATTATCGAGGTCGTCCTCGTTCTTGCTATCGCTGGTCTTATCTTCCTCATGGTCTTCATCGCCCTTCCTAACATGCAACGTTCTCAACGTGACACTCAACGTAGAAACGATTACGCCGCTCTCTCGGCTGCTATGACTCAATATATTACCAACAATAACGGGAATTTGCCAAGCAGCCTTAGCTCCACTGACTCCGTTAACTATATAAACGAGTCCGGCAAAGATCCAAACGGATTAACCTATGACTTAAAGCTTAAAGTGTGTGCGAGTGGCTCGGACAAATGCGGCATCAGTGTTACGGAAATGCCGGCAAAAGCTACTAGGGACAATGCCACCGTGGTTTTTGTCGTCAAGAATGCTATATGTGATGATACAGTTTCGCCAAGTGTTCCAAAATATGTTAAGTCAAACCGCGCATATGCCGTTTTCGGACAAACGGAAGCTGGTACAGGAACCTACTGTCAATCGAACAACTAATCGGATAACTTACAAAAAATCTCCCCCTCGGGGAGATTTTTTTATTTCGAACTTAAATGCCAATGCTCTCCAAACTCGCATTTATAAACCGAAAGTTTAAATCCGAGGTTGTGGTCATGTTCGGCGACTCTGGCCGCGACTTCCGCCTCCTCCCGCGTAGGATAGCAAATCTTTTGCGTTTCTCCGACCCAACACCTCTCCGGCTCGAAACTCGCGGTTTTGTTCAAATTGATTTTTCTTGACATAATACCCAATTATAACACGAAACCTAATCGACTCTGGCGGAACGACTAGTTTCTCAATTTCCGACAGCGGTGAAAATCCAAGGTTTAACGAATCATAAACAACAATCTCCGCCGGCGTCCTTAGAAAATTATCCAGATGTAGCTCGGGCACTTTTTTAGTTTCTGTCTCGAACGCAATACCTTCGTTCTCAGAATGGTTTTCTTCTTGAACCATTTCTGACGGTGTTTCGTTATTTATTACCAACGGATTTTGACTTTTTTCCGAGATGTCTTTGGGAAGAGCTGAAGCTTCTTCTCTTAAATCTTCATCTGAAGATTTCTTCCTTAGAAAATCAACATAAAACACCGTTGTTCCGTCACTAGAAATCTCCTTCGTTATCTCCGATTCCTTCGACACAAAATCCTTCATGGTAGAAAACTTAATCTGGGTATCATCCGACGAAATCGTAACTAAACTCCCGCTCATCGCCTTCCTGTCTAAAATCGTCTGCACGGCCTTCATCTGACCATTTTCGTCTTCACGGCGCACGACAATTGTATAAGGAGCTTCCGCAACTTTCCACTCCGCCGTAAGAACAATGTCTTCTACAATCTTCTCCTTAAAATCAAACGCTTCGCCATCTTTCTTCCACTCTATGAACTCATAACCAGTCCTCTTTGGCTCCGGAATCGACTTAATCGTTGTCCCTGGCATTACGACTAACGCCCCTACATTTTCCGCTCCGTCGCCCGTCTCAAAGTTTACCCAAACTTTCTTTCCAATCTTCGCATAAAATGTTGTATCCTCGGTAATCGTCGTGGTTCTCGTTCCGACATAAGCCCCAGTCTCGTTTTTCCATCCTTCGAAATATTCATCAATCCTTAAAGCTGGCTCAACGTTGAGCGAAACGACACCTTTTGCATCGGCACTTATGGAGTCGACGAGCATTTCTTTTCCGTCTATTTCACGTACAAAAGTAGCGACCGGAGCGATCTCTTCCTCATTAATCGTTTCGACTTTCTCGCCAGTTAATAATCCTAAATCTAGCGCATAAGATACCTGCGCAAAAGAAATCGACAAACCTGTACCTAATGCGATTCCTAAAATAATTTTTGCGAATGACTGCATAAGCTCCCTCACTTATCAATTTTCTATCTTTCACCCCTTTATATCAAATCATTAAAATATCGCAAGCATAGCCTCTTTTTCTTTAGAAATCTTGTAGAAAATTTAAGCATATGCTAAACTAAACTTATGGAAAAGGGTGAGGCGTTAGTAAAACTTGAGGGTGTCCAAAAAACCTTTGGTGACAAAACCATCATAAAAAATTTCTCTCTCGAAATTTATGACGGTGAGTTTTTGACGCTTCTTGGCCCTTCCGGTTGCGGAAAGACGACTATTTTAAGGATGATTGCTGGGCTTGAATCTGTCTCGAGGGGAAAAATATTCCTCGAAGGGAAAGACGTTACTGACATCCCCGCCGCGAAAAGAGATGTAAATACCATTTTTCAAAATTTCGCTCTCTTTCCTCACCTTTCTGTCTGGGAAAACATTAATTTTGGTCTTAAAATGGCGAGAATACCTAAAGCCGAGGCATCCAAAAGAATTCGCTCTGCTCTTCGTCTCGTTAAGCTGACCGGTTTTGAAGACCGTCTTCCTGCCCAGCTTTCTGGCGGGCAACAACAACGTGTCGCGATTGCTCGCGGAATCGTCATGAAACACAAACTTCTCCTTCTCGACGAAAGTCTCGCCTCTCTCGACTTAAAACTCAAACGCGAGATGCAAACCGAACTAAAGGAATTCCAAACTAAACTCGGGATGACTTTCGTTTACGTCACTCACGATCAAGATGAGGCTCTCACTATGTCTGACCGAATCGCAATTATGAATCTTGGCCGAATTGTCCAACTCGGGACCCCTGAAGAAATCTATAAAAACCCCAAAAACGAGTTCGTAAAATCCTTCATTTCCGACATAGATTTAATCAACTTTAAGAAAACACGGATGGCGCGTTATGAAAAACCATAATCATGCTTTCTCGTCATCTTCCGAAACAACTCAGAAATCTCCGAGCAGCTCCACCTCAATCAAGAATAACCATAACCAATCATTCTCGTCAGATTCCGTTTCCTCCGTGAACAGTTCCAAACTCTTCCGAAAACCTTCCGGATTTGACGGGTTCAAAATCTTTGTAACGCTCCCGGTTATAATTTACGCCCTCCTCTTAATCTTCGCTCCGCTCGTCTACGTATTCTTCCTCTCTTTCCTTAAAGGAGATAACTACGGAAGTTACGATTATGAAATCACAATCAAAAACTACATCGAAGCGTTCGATCCGACCTTCCTAAAAATATTTTTTACCTCGGTTCTAATTGGCCTCATAACTACATTTATCTGCCTCCTAATTTCCTATCCATTTTCAATCTTTCTTCGTGATAAGCCTGAAAAAACTCGAAGTTTAATTATCAAACTCGTCATGGTCCCGTTTTTGACGAACTCATTAATCCGCACCTACGGTTGGATTACGTTGCTTAGAAAAAATGGCGTAATAAACTATAGCTTAGTTTCTCTTGGAATAATAAACGAGCCTTTCAATTTGATGTATAACAATCTCGGAATTATTATCGGCATGGTTTATACTTTGCTTCCGTTTATGATTTTGCCAGTCTATTCCGCTGTTTCGAAAGTCGACCAAAACCTCCTTGATGCCGCCGAAGATTTAGGCGCCGGAAAACTCAAAAAGTTTTTCCGCGTTTACCTTCCTTTGACTCTTCCGGGAGCGTTTAATGGTTCACTTATGGTTTTTATTCCTGCCATAGGCTATTTCTTTATCGCCGACATTCTCGGCGGCGGGAAGTCAATGATTATTGGAAACTTAATTAAAAACCAGTTCCTAACCGCAAGGAATTGGCCTCTTGGCGCGGCGCTCTCGATTTTGCTCCTTGTTATGACTTTCGGCCTCGTAAAACTCTATCAAAAAATCGGTGGCGATTTGGACGAGCTTGGAGGATAAATGCCAAACCTAGTTTTATCAGATTTCGAACCAATCCTAGATAAGGTTGCTACCAAGAAACCGAGCGATCATCGCCGAAAAACTTTTTGGCGCAACGTTTTTATTGCTCTTGTACTATTGTTTTTATTTATGCCGATTATCATCCTTGTTGTCTTTAGCTTCAACTCCTCCAAAATGAATATTATCTTCACTGGTTTCACTTTTGAATGGTATGGAAAACTTTTCCAAAACGAAAACTTGCTCGAAGCTTTTAGAAACACGATTCTAATTGCGGTTTTAAGCACGACTATCTCCACTATAATCGGCACTATCTCGGCCGTCGGGCTTAAAAAATACAACTTCTTCGGCGAAAAATTTATCGGTAAATTAATTTATATTCCAATCGTCATCCCGGAAATAGTTTTAGGAATTTCCTTACTCTCAATTTTTACATTGTTTAAACTCGAACTTGGATTCTTTACAGTTCTCCTTGCGCATATCTCTTTCTCGATTCCTTTCGTAATTACAAGCGTCCGTTCGACTCTCTATTCTTTCTCTCCCTCAATCGAGGAAGCTGCTGAAGACCTCGGCGCCTCGCGTTTTGAAACATTTTGGTATGTTACTCTCCCAATGATAAAGCCCGGGATTATTTCTGGTGCCATTCTCGCCTTTACGCTTAGTCTGGATGACGTTGTAATTTCTTACTTTACCGCTGGCCCCGGAACAAATACCCTTCCGCTTTATATATATTCAAACATCAAAACCGGCATCACGCCCGACGTCAACGCTCTAACTACACTCATGCTGATTTTTACCATAGTTGCTCTCCTCATTAGTTCAAAAATCGAAACCAAGAACGCACTAAAAAGGAAAAGCTAATGAAGAACCAAAAGATAAAGTATTCAGTCTTGCTAGTCAGCATCGTTGTCTTTACAATGCTGTGCTTAATTATCAAAAACAATGCTCCTAAAGAAAAAGCTAAAACTGCCTATCTAAATGTCTTGAACTGGACTAGCTATATTCCTGATGATGTTATCGCTGATTTTGAAAAAGAATACAATATAAAAGTGAACTACGGCACTTATTCGTCGAATGAAGAATTGCTCGCCAAAGTTTCCTCCGCCGCAAATGGTACTTACGATTTAATCTTTCCAAGTGATTATATGATTGACCTAATGATTTATCGAGATATGCTCGAACCGCTTGATTCTTCTCGCCTATCAAATTTTAATAATATTAACGACGTGTTTCTGCATCAAGAATATGACAAAGATAATAAATACTCTTTGCCTTTCTTGTTAGCGACGACCGTTTTATTATACGACGACGAAAAAGTTGATCATCTTTCTAGCTATCGCGATTTACTTAAACCCGAACTAAAAAACAACGTCATTTTGCTTGATGACCAAAGAATAATAATTGGCGCCCTGCTCAACGCAGAAGGTTTCAATGCTAACGACACAAACGATAATCATCTAGAAAAAGCCTATGAATTCTATACAGAATTAAAACCAAATATAAAAGCATTTGATTCCGACTCGCCTAAATCCTTTTTTATCACTGGTGAGGTTGATGTGGGCTTAATCTGGAATGCCGAAGCTATCCTTGCGCAAGACGAGAATCCCAACCTAAAAATCTCTTACCCTGCCGAAGGATTTACTCTAAGTATGGACAACTACGCAATCGTCAAAAATGCTAAAAATGTCGATGCGGCCTATGATTTTATTAACTTTTTATTAAGAGATGATATTTGCAAAAGAATCATTGATGAATATCCATATATCTCTACGAACAAAAACATTAAAACAGTTCCGGATAACGAGCTAAACGAAATCCTCTCAAGGGGAACTTATATCGAAAATGTAGGCGGTGACATTAAAAAATACGACAAACTTTGGGCTAGAATAAAATAAACTAATTTGCTATTATAAAGCTAATCATTGATTGCATGGAGGAGGATTTATGAGTAAATTCGACGAGCAATATATCGACCTATGCCGAAGGATTCTCGAACATGGCGAAAAAATTACAAACTATAAAAAAACCGACAACCGAAATTCTAAGGTAGCTACCGCGATTCCGGACCATGCCGCCCAAGCTTCTTCCGAAGCGAGCACAATCCGCCTTCCTCATCAAGTTCTTCAATTCGACCTCGAAGAAGAGTTCCCGATTCTTGTTTCTAAAAAAGTCGGATTCAAGACCGCTGTTCTTGAAATACTTTGGATTTATCAAGTCGCCTCTAACGATGTTCGTTGGCTTCAAGAACGGGGAATTAAAATCTGGAACGAATGGGAGATTTCTGAATCTGGCGACTATATGGGGCGAAACATTAACGAGATTTTCAAGGAACAACACCCTTCCGAGCCGCCCGAAGATTTTGCCCACACAATCGGAACGGCATACGGATGGATTGTTAAAAAATACTCTCTTGTTGAAAACCTAATTGAGACTCTAAAAAAGAATCCCGGCAATCGTCGAATGGTTATGTCGCTCTGGCAAAATGAGTGGCTCTCGACCGCCGCTCTCCCGAGCTGTGTTTGGAATTCGCAATGGAATATCATGAACGGTCGGTTAAATCTCTTGGTTACCTCCCGTTCCTCCGATGTCCCGCTCGGACTCCCCTTCAATATTGTTCAATATGCTGTTTTGTGTCATCTAATCGCGCAATCCGTAGGCGTTAAGCCAGGAAAATTTACTTTCATTACGAACGACGCTCATATTTACGAAAACCAAATTGATGGAATCAAGGAGCAAATCCGCCGCTTTGACGAAGCAAAACAAACTAACACTCTCCCTGAAACGCCGCGTTTAATCATTAATCCAAAAATCAAGAATTTTTACGATTTTGACAACTCCCGCGAGCTTAAAGACATTAAGCTAGATAATTATCAAAATCTCGGGGTTATAAAAATGCCAGTTACGGAGTAAAAATGTCCTTTTCTTTAATTGCTGCAATTGGAAAGAATAATGAATTAGGAAAAAACAATGGTCTAATTTTTCACCTAAAAAAAGACATGGAGTTTTTTAAAAACACTACCATGAATCATAAAGTTGTGATGGGGAGAAAGACTTTTGAGTCAATCGGCCGCCCCCTTCCAAAGCGAGAAAATATTGTTCTCTCGAGAGGACGACTCATTCTTCCGGAAAATGTTAAACAAATTACGAGCGTAGAAAAGTTTATAAAAGAAAACGAACAAGCTTCCGAAGAAATTTTCATCATCGGCGGAGCAAGTGTGTATAAATTGTTTTTACCTTATGCGAAAACCCTTTACTTAACCGAAGTCGAAGCCGAAGAAAAATCTGCCGATGCCTTCTTCCCGGATTTTGACAAAAATGGTTTCAAAAAAGAAGAACTATTTTATCAGCCAAAAGACGAAGACAATAAACAAGAATTCAGAATTATAAAATATTCAAGAAAGGATGACTAGATGGATCAAGTATTTAAACTTATCGACAAAGAAAAACAACGTCAAAGGGAAGGTCTCGAACTCATTCCTAGCGAAAACTATGTCTCGAAAGAGGTTTTGACTGCTGCTGGCTCAATCCTAACCAATAAATACTCCGAGGGCTACCCAAGTTTCAAGGGAATTGGCGAGAACAAAGAGTTTTGGACCGACGAAAAAATAGCCAAAGAAAAACTAGGAAATTATCGTTATTACGGCGGACAAGAAAATGTTGATAGAATTGAACGTCTAGCTATTTCTCGCGCTTGCAAACTATTCCATGCTGATCATGCCAACGTTCAACCCCACTCTGGCGCAAATGCTAACGAAGCAGTTTATTGGGCGTGGTGCAGGCCGGGCGATACTATTCTCGCAATGAGCCTTCCGGCTGGCGGCCATCTTACGCATGGTGCTCCCGTAACTCGTTCAGCACACATTTATAAATTCGTAGGCTACGGTGTCGATGAATCTGGCGATATCGACTATAAGGAATTGGAAAGAATCGCCATTGAAGAGCAACCAAAAATTATCCTTATCGGCTTTTCTGCCTTTATGAAAGTTCCAGATTTCAAACGCGTTGCAAGCATTGCTAAAAAAGTTCCTGGCTGTCTTTTGATGGCGGATATGGCCCATGTTGCGGGTCTCATTGCTGGTGGAGTACATCCAAATCCACTAGATTACGGTTTCCATGTCATGACTACAACTACGCACAAAACTTTGCGTGGGCCACGAGGCGGCCTTATTCTTTCTAAAGGGAACGTTGCTTCTCCGCTCAAAAAACCTGAACATTGCCTTGAGAACATTCCAATTTTGATAGACCGTGCAGTTTTTCCAGGCACCCAAGGCGGTCCTCTTGAGCACATTGTTGCTGCCAAAGCTGTTGCTTTTGGAGAAGCACTTAAACCAGAGTTCGAAGATTATGCTAAAAGAATCGTCAAGAACGCTAAGGCTCTCGCGAAAGCTCTCCAAAAAGAAGGTTTTATTCTTCAGGGCGGCGGAACGGAAAATCATCTTATATTAATCAACATTAAAGAAAGCTTTGGAATTGATGGTAAGTTCTTTGAGAGAGCACTTGATAGGGTCGGGTTAAACCTTAACGCTAATGCGCTTCCGACTGATAAGGGCGGTGCATTCCGACCTTCAGGAGTACGACTAGGAACGCCAGCCATCACTACGCGAGGACTCAACGAAAAAGATATGGAGATAATTGCACACTTAATGCGCCGTGTAATTGATATTTGTGTCGGTCTAGGTGAGGAAAGTCTACTCGGCGACGCCGGGGATGAATTGGCAAATATTAAAAACGAAGTTAAAGAGCTTGCGCTCAAACATCCCGTTCCAGGAATCTAGTAATTTGTTTCGCCCCGTGCTATAATCATGCCACGGGGCGTTAGCTCAGCTGATAGAGCGCGGCATTCGCATTGCCGAGGTCGCGGGTTTGATTCCCGCACGCTCCACCAAATAGGAACTCCGAAAGAGTTCTTTTTATTTACGCTTGAGATTTTTCAATATTTATATATAATATATACTATATAAGGAGGTAAAGGGTGAGCGCCGCGCTATTAAAACAAACCCGAGTTACGATTCTTTTATCGCTCAATGCTATTGCTGTTTTGGTAGCCGGGATTTTGGTTGCATCCGCCATTTGGGGTGGCAAACTTGAATTTCGCGCCGTTGATGAGCGCTCCGATGAAATCTCTGAGGCTCTCGAAGAGACCGAACTCCTTAAATCTGCCCAAGATTCCTCAGAAGGGAAAATCGTAAGTTCCGCCGACGGGACCGTCTACAAGGTCGCAGAAAACGGATGGATTTCGTCCGACCCGGTTGGTTCCGGAGAACTGTGGAATGAAAACTCCGTAACAATCTATCGAACCGCCGACATCGACATCTGTGTCGGAGGGAATCTTAGTAATCTAGGTTCAATGTATTGGCAATCTTCGAATCAAAATGTTATTTCCGGATTCTATTCTACGGCGAGAACTTGGCTTGGCTATTCTTCCGACACTTGTCGCTACCCAATTATTAAGAATTCCGGTACCACCACAATTACGGCGGGTACATACGATGGTAAACGCCACGACTCCATCACGGTTACTGTCGTTGATGTTCCAGTCGAACAATGGAAACGTGAGGTTCTTGAACTAGTGAATAAAGAAAGGTTAAAAAATGGACTAAGCGAACTATCATGGGGCGTCACATGTGAGGCTGCCGCCGCCGTTCGTGCAAGAGAACTAATGAGCAACTATTCTCACACTCGTCCGGATGGCTCTAGCTGGGAAACTGCCTGCCCGATGCCGGAAACCGGAGGCTATAGCGGGGAAAACCTGATGGCTGGGAATGCCGCCGTCTCTCCCGAAACCGTCGTTACGGCATGGATGAACTCTCCCGATCATCGCGCTAATATCCTCAACGAAAATTTCACCAATTTATCTGTTGGGTTTATCTTCGACCCAGAAGCCCAGTATAAAACTTACTGGTCTCAATTCTTCTCTACTTACTAATCCCCGATTCGAGATAAGCATTCAAAGCTTCTTCAATTAAAGCGCCGAGCTTATTGAGCTCAGTCGTATTCGTAAAACCATTCGTTAATACTGCAATCGCAAAGTGTTTATTATGCTTTGGGAATTCCAAAATAGCAGCATCATTATAGGCTTCCCAATACGCCGTATTCCATTTCCATCCAACTTTATTATAAACTTTTGTTTTGTCGGAAAAACCACTAGGAAGACCCTGACGAAAATCACAAGTATTATTTATGCAATCCTCAGATTCGATAGGAGGTTGGTTAAGCATACTGTCTTTAACAATCACCCAGGTTTTATCGCTTATATTTTTATGTTCATAATATAAAGTGAGCATTTTTACAACATCTTCCGCAGTCGAAGTATAACTAGTAATATTGGTATTCTGGAGTCCCCAATTATCTCTTGCAATCCGAGCTATTTCTTCCTCACCTCCCATCAAATCAAGCAATTTTTCCGCACAAGTCGAATTGCTCTCTCGTATCGCTAAGTCCAAACACTTATTTACGGAGTAATCGCCCACAATTGTCTCGTCCCCGTCTATTAAGCCGCCTTCTACTCTCCTATATCCCTCAAACACTACAAAAAGCTTATAAAGACTTTCTAAAGGAAATTCTTGTGCCGAATCAATCTTGCCGAGCACTTTATTGTCGTTGTCTAAATCAATAATATACACCCCCGTTTTTGTGCTCAAAGCCATCGTAGACTTCCAACGATTTAGCAATGGCTGTAAATCTATTCCCTTATCTTCTTCGACTTTCTCTTCGGGTATTTTTGCGACAACCTCAGAATTATTAACCTCTTGATTTTCGGTCTTAAGAACCGTCAACTTAAACATCACAAAAGTAGCGCAAGCAACGAGCGCAACAATAATGAAATCAAGCACTAACTTAACTTTTGATTTCTTCTTTTTGCCACCGCCATATCTTCCTGCATTTGGTCCGACCTTTGGTGCATAAATCAAATGTTCGCCCACGTCTATTCGCTCCTCGCCGAGTTTAACCACTTAATAAATGTTTCTAGCTCATCGTCCGTCATTAACCTAGTTTGAAATGTATCATCATAAATAGTTCCGAATTTTCTAGTCTGAATTAGTTTTCCATTCCAAAAATAATGAACTAGCCCAAGGCTTTTTGTAGTTCCCGGCCACCAAACTTGATCGAAGAAAATATTGCCTAATCCATAATAAATCTGACTACCGTTATAGTTTTCAAAGGTCTGTGTTTGATGCGCACTCGTTCCAACTACCACATCGGCCCCGAAATCAATTAAACTACGAAAAGTCCCAACCTGATCACCGGCGCTTGAATCTGCATAAGTACAAGTCAAAGTTTCCATCGAAGTATCATATTCGGCACACTCATAATACTGCATGTCTACGATTACAGTATCGCCTCGAGCCTTCGCCTCGGAAATCCTGGCTTTCGCATCCTCCTCGTCGTATTGATTGGCTCCGGGTGTATTGTCAGTCGTTGCTCCGCCAGTACTCTGATTATAAGCTAAAACCGTTACACTGTTTCCTTTTTGAGAAATAGCTAAGGGAATTGCTGCCTCCTCAGCATTTCGTCCGCCTCCGACCACTTTTATTCCGAGCATTTCATATTTATCAATGGTATTTATTGCATCTTCTGCCCCACAGTCAAGATTGTGATTCCCAGTTAATTCAACGACATCGAGTCCAATACTCGTGAGAGTATCGATGAAACGTTCATCGCTACAAATATTTGCGCCATTTGCTCTCTCGCTAAAACTACTTTCATTACTTGTATGAGTTAAATCAAAAGAACCCAAAAAACTAGCAATTTTCTCAGAAAAATACCTTCCGTCTCCAACTTCGTTCATCTTCGTGTTTAGCGCTCTTCCTAACGCAGTTACGCCGGTTTGAGCAAATGATAAGACGCTAGTTTTGTCCGGAAAAGATGATAGTGTTGGCTGAATAACTGATTCAACCGTTTCTTTATCACGTAAATCCGCTAGCTCAATTCGTAAGTATTTAAATTTCGCTCCAGAGTCAAAAGAGTCTAAATAATAATTATTGTCAACGGCGAGAAGCTTGTTCGTCGGTGCAAGATTCTTTACGGAAACTATATCTTTGCCTGAAGCGTACATCTCCTCAAATTCATCCGACGTTATACTCGTCTTTGTTTCATAAAAATCACCTATCGGAACAAACACATCGACAAGAAAACCAAGTTCCGAATCGTTGCTTGGAGTCCAAGGAGAATCGGAGTTCACGTAACTAAAAGTAATATTTCCGCGCAGTTCAGTTTCCTCAAAAAGACCTCGATAACGCTCGCTATCTGAATCGAGAAAACTCTCAGCAAACAACAAATCTCCAGGCTTTCTAAAAAAGCCTGTTTTTGTTACGAATTGAATACCGAAAAAGACTAGCGTCCCCGTAAAAAGAAAACAAAGAATTCCTACTAAAATCTTCTTTCTCATATAAAACTATTCTAGCATTTTTGACTAGTAAAAACTAGATTTTTAAAACCAGATTATATATAATAAACTTATGTTTAATTTCTTTAAGCGTCGTCCGAAAATGGACTTCGAAAAAAAGATTACCTCGCCCGACGGAAGAATTCTCTTGCGTATTATTCTGAAATCTGGACATCTATCATACGTGCTATTTAAAGACAATAAACAAATAGTTAAAAATTCTATCCTAGGTCTTAAACTTAAAGGCCAAAAACCTCTCGAAGATAGGCTTGGTATTGTGCGTGGCGCCGAAAAAAGCTTTTCTGAAACTTGGGAAACGGTTTGGGGTGAAGATAGACTAGTCCAGAATTCATATAATGAATTTGCAATCTATCTAACCGAAGTCACGAGCGAAGGTCGGCTCTTGACGCTTCGTTTCCGTGTTTTTAATGACGGAATTGGCTTTCGTTATGAACTCCCCCCTCAACCGAGTTTCTATAGGGTTGAGATCGAAGATGAATTGACCGAGTTCAATTTCGATCTCAATTCCTATGCATGGAAAATTCCCGCCTATCAGCCCGATCGATACGAATATAACTATGAAAAAGCCCCTATATACGACTTAGACAACTCGGTTCATACACCACTTACGATTGAACTAAAAAATGGCCTTTTTGCATCGATACACGAGGCCGCGCTATATGATTATGGAGAAATGACATTAAAGCTTGATCATTGGAAAGCTCTCAAAGCTGACATTACCCCCCTTTCTGATGGAATTAAAGCAAGAGTTGAACTCCCATTTGACACTCCCTGGCGTGTAATTATGGTCGCTGATAGTCCGCTCGGGCTTGTTACTAACCGAATTACCTTAAACCTTAATGAGCCGCCTAAAGAAGATTTCTCTTGGGTTCGCCCGCTTAAATTTATAGGCATTTGGTGGGCTATGTATGTCGGAGAATGGACCTGGGCCTCCGGAGAGCGTCACGGTGCAACGACTGAGCATGCTTTCGAATATATTAATTATTGTAAAAAACTCGGAATTGAAGGGCTCCTTCTTGAGGGATGGAACGGCGGTTGGGATGGAGATTGGCTAGCAAACGGAAGAACGACTGATTTTCTTCATTCTATGCCGGATTGTGATCTCCCTAGAATCTCTGCCTACGCCGCAAAAAACGGAGTTAAGCTTGTTGGCCATCAAGAAACCGTAGGCTATGTTGATAATTATGAAGCCCAATTGGAAAATTCTTATCGTCTCTACTCTGGCCTAGGAATTAACTATATCAAGCCTGGCTATGCCGGCTCTATGATGACTATCCAAGGGAATCGGGAATATCATCATTCTCAGCTCGGAGTCCTTCACTATCAAAGAGCTCTAGAACTGGCCGCAAAGTATCATATCTGTCTTGATGTCCATGAACCTATCAAAGGAACCGGGATTGAACGTACATTCCCCAATCTACTCACCCGCGAAGGTGCGAGAGGCCAAGAATATGAGGGCGGCGCTCTCAATCCTTCTCACGCATGTATACTACCGTTTACTCGACTTCTTGCAGGCGGGATGGATTATACTCCCGGAATATTTGATGTCGAAAATAGTGTAAAACGCCTTTCGAGCACGCTCGCGCGTCAACTCGCATATTTTGTTACAATCCCTTCCGGAATGGTTATGGCGGCCGATCGCCCTCGCTTTTATGATGAGGTTAATCCAAGAGCCTTCAAATTCATCCACGATGTTCCGACAAATTGGGAACAGTCAATTCCGCTGTTTGGCAAAATCGGCGAGTATTATGTTGTCGCTAGGAGAGAAAGAGGAACTAATAACTGGTATGTTGGAGGGGTAACTAACGATCTCGCGCGTAGAATCCATCTCGACTTCAACTTTCTTCCTCCTGGATTATATAATGTCGAACTTTACGAAGATGACGAGTCGGCACATTATCGCGACAATCCTCTTGCTCTTAAAATCAAAAGTTTCGAAATGAAAAGCGGTGATGGTCTTGACGTATATATGGCTCCTGGCGGAGGCTTCGCCATGAGAATTGCTAAAGTTTAGCTCTTGTAAAATAAGCACAAACCAGATAAACTAAATCTAAGCGTAAATGCTATACGGAAAGACGAATATGCTTTCAAGAGATATAGATAATCACGACAGTATCGCTGAAGGATTGGGCAAACTTGCCTATCTCTTCCTTTCGACTATGATGACAGTCACGGGATTTCTACTCTTGATTAAAGGAATGTTTCTCACCGGATTACTAATTGTGGCGGTGGGAAACTTTTTTCTTCGTCTCCTTGCGGAAATTATTATCTATAAAAATCAGTTATAATTCTCTTTAAGAAATTTTACTAAGTCCGCCGCACTAGTTCTGTTGATGATTTTTTTCTGATTATCTATTAGATTTTTCCGCAAACGCCTTGAGCCGAGCAATAGCTTAATATTAGCTAAAACCTCTTCCTCATTCTTAGAACAAAGGCTCATTCCATTTTCCGAATAAAATTTCGCATTATGTCTTTCCACTCCCGGAATCGGCATCATGTGTACGATCGGCTTGCGAATGGTGGCGATTTCGGTGGTTGTAAGTCCTCCAGGTTTCGTAACGACAATGGTGCTTTTTTCGATTAAACTATTCATATTTGTCACGAATCCCTTCACGATTAATCTATTATTATTAATAGCACGAAGTTTTTGATAAAGTTTCATATTGTTCCCGCAAACAGAAACCAAACAAACCTCCGGGAATTCATTGAGTATTAATTTAACAAGTTCATAAATCTTCCCAAAGCCCATGCTTCCACTTGTGAGAAGAATTACGTCTCGATCGGTAGGCAAATCTATATTGTCCTCCGTCAAGGTAAAACTTGAAGAAATCGGAATTCCAAGCGGCTTGAGAATTGATTTTTCTATTCCTTTGCGGGTAAAATCCTTGGTTAATAACTCAGAAGGGATAATAAAAACATCGGGTTTTGTTTCGTCCCAGAACGGGATACATTCGTAATCAGTAGCAATATTGACCAAAGGTATATTATAATCTTTCTTGATGCGAGTCATGGCGAGCGAGGGAAATAAATGCGTACATATAACTAAGTCAAACTCCTCTTTTTTGATTAGTTCCAAAAGTTTCGTTTTTGACATGGAAGAAGCAAGATAAACCGGACTCTTGATTTTAGTTTTGTTATATAATTCGCCAATTTTATAAACAGCGCCAAAAGCCTTTCCTCTACCCTTCGTAGTTTTTAAATAAAGTTTTTCCGTATCCGTGGAAATATGTTCGTTTGCGATGGATAAAAAATCTACTATTTCGGCCGGGATTTTGTTAGCATTCAACTCTTCCTTGATATATTTCGCACAAGAATTATGACCGCCGCCAGTATTGCAAGATAAAATTAAAACTTTCATTTTTTGTTATAAAAACTCATTATTATACATATTCTTTAGATAAACGCGATTGAAACTTGAATCCAAAAAACGTTCATATTTGTTTCGAGGCTCAACACCATTATATAACGCTACTGCTCGATTTGTCGCGGAAATAGTTAATACAGTATCTAGTATTAAAAATACTAAAAGGAACAATGCAACTTTGTTTGCGACTTCATAATCAAATTTGTTCAGAAGCTTTTCTATGGCTGGATAAATAACCTTAATCCAAAGTATTCCAAGTAGCCCCCAAAAACAAGAAAAGACGAAACAGATTCGTCCATTAATATTTAGAAATTTACCGGTATAATCCCAGGCGGTAAAACCTAAGATTTTTTCCATTCCAAAACTCATCGCATATTCGAGTATCGAACCGGCAATATAAGTAATTATAAAAGCTTGAACAGCACTAATCTTAGGAATCCTATAGAAGAGCAGCGTCAAGACTACGGCACAAATTCCATATGCAAAATCAAAAGGGCCAATAACTACGGCCGAATGGTTTAAAATTTGCTTATCAACTACGAATGTAAAAATACCCTCAAAAACCCACCCGACAACGCTGCCAAGAACAAAAATATAAAACAGTTTAACAAAATCAATTTTCTTCATTAGTGTGCAATGGCACGGGTGGAGAGACTCGAACTCCCGACACTTGGTTTTGGAGACCAATGCTCTACCAACTGAGCTACACCCGTAAGTTTTAATGTGAAAATTACAATATACATTTTATCACATTTTTGTGATAAAATAAATACAATGAAAATACTAATGCTCGGATGGGAACTTCCCCCGCATAATTCTGGCGGGCTTGGCGTTGCTTGTCTAAACCTTTCAAAGGCCCTTGCCGGTGAAGGCGTTGCCATTGACTTTGTTGTCCCGTATATGGCTAAGCATGAGAACATCAGTTTTATGAACGTTCTCTCCGCATCTAAGCTTGATCCGCTTTTTCGATTCGGAATTGGAGCTTACGATTCTGATAAGATTGATGAGCATATCATAGAAATTCCGAGCGCAACCTCCTCGAGTCAAGTTTCGATCCGTGAAATTCAAAAAACCTATATAAATTTCATTGAAGAATACTTAACTAAATATAGACCCGATATTGTCCACGCTCATGATTGGTTAACATTTGAAGCCGGCGTACTGGCAAAAAAGAATTTTAATATACCCCTAATCGCTCATGTCCACGCCACGGAATTCGACCGCGCTGGCGGCCATAGTGGCAACCAACTCGTTCATGAAATAGAACGCGAAGGCCTTTTAATGGCGGACAAAATAATCGCTGTCTCAAACGCAACTAAAAAAATCATTCACGAAAAATACCATATTCCGCTTGAAAAAATCAATGTCGTCCATAACTCGCTTGATGAAAACTTCATTAAAGAAGTGTACAGTTTTGATCCTGAAGAACACGAATATCTTAAATTCCTTAGGAATAATGGATATACAATTATCTCGACTGTAGGCCGTTTCACTGTCCAAAAAGGACTAACGCACTTTCTTCATGCCGCTGCTAAGGCGATTTATAAAAATCCAAAGCTAATCTTCGTCTTTGCCGGAGACGGCGAAGAAAAAAATGAGCTAATTAAACTATCTGCCGAACTAGGTATCTCTCAGAACGTGATTTTTACAGGCTTTGTCCGCGGGAAGCAACTCCGAGATATTTATTCGCTCTCTGATATTTTTGTCATGTCTTCAATTTCCGAACCTTTTGGATTAACCGCCCTTGAAGCTGCGCATCATGGCGATGTCTTGATTCTTACAAAACAATCTGGAGTGTCCGAAGTTTTGAAATCGGCATTTTTCTATGATTTTTGGGACGAAGACAAACTTGCGAACGCAATTCTCGCCGTAGCTACCTCTCCTGGCTTGAAACAAACTTTAAAATCAAGCATAAAGTCCGAATATTTAAATATTACTTGGCGCGACATTGCTAAAAAATGTCTCGAGATTTATAATGAAATAGATAAACATAAGAATAGATACTAAAATGCGCAGAATTTGTCTTTATCTTCACATTCATCAGCCCTTTCGCTATCGAGCCTATTCTGTCTTTGATATAGGCAAAAACGAAAACTACTTTTTCGACTCAAATTATCATTCTAAACAATCTAACGAACGAATTTTTAAAAAAGTCGCCGAAAAAAGTTACCGACCAACATTCTCGCTTTTGGAAAAAAATCTTAAAGAAAACAAAGATTTCAAATTTTCACTCAGTATAACTGGAACATGGTTAGAACAAGCCGAAATGTGGGAGCCCGACCTGATTGATCGTCTTAAAAAGATGGTAAAAACTGGACGCGTAGAAATTGTCGGTGAAACATATTACCACTCCATGTCGTTTTTCTATGATAGGGAAGAATTCAAAGAACAAGTTTTACTCCATCGAAAAACGATCGAAAGACTTTTTAATATAACCCCAACAGTTTTTAGAAACACCGAGTTGTCATACAACGACGAGGTCGGAAAAGAAATTGAAACCCTCGGCTATAAAGCTTGTCTTGCAGAAGGTTGGGATAAAGTTCTCGGATGGCGAAGTCCAAATTATGTCTATCATGCTTATGGAACAAATAACCTTAAACTCTTGCTCAAAAACTATCGCCTTTCCGACGATATTGCCTTTCGTTTCTCGGATAAAAACTGGAAAGAATGGCCGCTTACCGTTGATAAATATGAGCGTTGGATGAGCGATGCTTTTTTGGATGGTCAAGTAGTAAATCTATTTATGGACTTTGAAACGTTCGGCGAGCATCAGTGGAAAGAAACCGGTATTTTCGAGTTTATGGATAGGTTTATAGATAAATGGCTTAAAAATCCTGAACAATCTTTTATAACTGTCTCCGAAGAAGCGGAGCTTGAACCTATCGGCGAAGTATCCATGCCCGAAACAGTCACGTGGGCTGACACTGAACGCGACCTTTCCGCATGGATGGGGAACAGACTTCAAGACGAAGCAATGACGGCGCTATATGCCTTAAAGGACCAAGTCATCAAACAGTCCAAAAAAGACAAATCTATCTTAGACGACTTTAGAAAACTAACGACTTCCGATCACGCATACTATATGTGTACGAAATACTGGAACGATGGCGATGTTCATGCTTATTTTTCCGCCTACGACTCGCCCTATGATGCATTTATGTATTTCCTAAATATCTATCATAGTCTAGAATATAGATTGTCATTATGAGGTTTTTCAGAAATCATTCCGAATACTTCGTTATATTTCTTCTTCTTGCAGGAATCTTGTTTTTTTCGTTTCATTATTTTTTCAACAAAGAAAAGCAAACCTACGATAAGAAACTCTTTGACGATTCAATCGTTCATGAAATATCAATCGAACTTACAGAAAAAGACTACAATACTTTACTCGCAACTCCAACAGATAAAATTAGATTCCATGCCGACATCACGATAGACGGAGAAAAAACCGAAGATGTCTCTCTTTCAACTCATGGAAATGCTACTGTTTTTACCATGGAAGCAACTGGCGAAACAAAATTTTCCTATAAAATAAATTTTGGAAAATACAACAACACTCAGACATATTATGGGCTAGACAAAATGATTCTTGGCAATCTCTACAAGGATTCGTCCGCAATAAAAGAATATCTCACATACTATCTGATGCGAGAAAACGGAGTTGAAGCTCCGCTCTGTAGCTATGTTAATTTAACAATTAATAATGAGCCCGTTGGTTTATATCTTGCTATCGAAGAAATAGACGAATCATTCTTGGCGCGATACAAAAGTCCGGAGGGGACAGCACTGTACAAACCGAGCGCGACTGGCGTTGATCATTCTAAGAGGAAAAGCCTGAAGAGCGAACTGTTCGACGGAGAAGAACTTGGCATTTCGCAAATACCAGACGACCCAGATTTTGATTTCGAAGGAGCAGATTTGGTATATCAAGGTGATGAAATTGAAAAATATCCCGCAATTTTCGAAAACCAAGTCAATAAGAGTTCCCCAGAAAGCAAGGAAAGACTCATAGAAGCGATTAAAGCTTTATCTCAAAGGATAGAGTTGGAGAAATATTGGAACTTTGACTCTTTGGCGAATTATTTTGCAGTGCATAATTTTCTCACTAATTTTGACAGCTACACGGGCCCTACGGCTCATAATTACTATCTCGAACTTAAAAATGATAAAGTATCTATGCTCCCGTGGGACTACGACCTATCAATCCTTCGAGGAACAGATCCCGGCCTCTCTATAGATTCTCCACTTCAAGGGCCAGGCCTAGAGAACCGTCCGTTATGGAACGCTCTTTCTAAAAATTATGAGTTTAATAAAAAATATCACGAGAGTATTCAAAGAATGCTCGACGAGCAAATATATACAAACGAACTATTCGATAGAATCGACCGCGTATCTGAAATGATACTCCCATACGCCAAGGATGATCCGAACGGACTTTTTTCCGAAGATAAAGTCCTAGAAGAAACAAGCTATATCAAAGAGTTTCTAACCGAACGTTCAGACAACGTTCAAAAACAACTTTGGGGCATATAAAAAATCCCCCAAAAATTGGGGGATTAATCAAAGAGGCTACGAATATGCTCAGGCATTTTTTCACCCTTACCTTCGACGAAATACATCGCTTCAGTAAGGCCCAGAAACAACGGTTTGTAATAGTTATCCCGAATCTGTTCGGCGTAATGAATAGCGACACTGTCGATTGGGCTGTCAGATTTAGCTATTCTATACCGTTTATCGTCGGCATCTGACATTTTTTTATTATTCTTCATCTCAAGAGCGCTTCCTTCAACTTCATAGTGTTTATACCAACCTAAAACCCAAAGAAATGCCAACTTATCAATACAATAACAGAAATTCCGGTCGTCATTTCTATCCTGGAATGATTTAAAAAGAGAATACTGGAAACTCTGAGATACTCTAGGAAATAAATAAAGAAAGGTCCTAAAGATTCTTAGCTCTTGAGCTTCTTTCTCGTCTTCGTCTCGGGTGTTATTGTCTGGAGAATCGCCAGTTCGCCTCTCTGGAATATCGTGACAAACCATAGTTTCATAAACTTCCATAAAATCGATTGTACCAAGATAACCAATAAAACAATAACGAATCACAAACGCAATATCGACACACGTTTTCGTATGCATTTCGACATTTTCGGGTACATCCTTTGCCTCGACTTCATTTGGGGCTTTATAAAGACAAAAACGAATCTCCCCAATTCTGTTTATTAAGGCTAAATCTGTCATTTGCCTAAAAGCGAGATAGGCTCTCCGGCAACGCTTCTTGAAATCTGGAATCACAGTAACATCAAAATAATCAGACATTCTCTCACCTCCTTATAAAAGTGCTCCCACGACCGTACAATTATATCATGAATAACAAAATAGGGAAGAGAGCGCTATCTTAGGCTAACCTTTTCATAGACGTCATTTAACTTGGCGTTGGCGATTCTATTCGCATAATTTTCACCTTCAGCAAAAAGTCTGAGTATATAATCATCAGAATAATCCATAAGTTTTGCCTGGAAATCGGTAAGTAGGTTCTTCACTGCTTTCGCAACATATTTTTTAAGTTCGCCATATTGAGCTTTTTTATTCCAATCTTCAATAATCTCCTCAATCGGCCTATCTTGCACAAGCGAAGCTATCTGAAGAAGATTGGAAATTCCCGGACGTTCCTTAAAATCAAACTTAATTTCGCCAAAACTATCTGTCGTTGCCGACATAATCTTCTTTACTGCGATTTCTGGACTGTCGGAAAGCAAAATTTTTGAGTTTTCGCCCAACGCGGATTTTGACATTTTTTTCTCAGGAGAAGAAAGGTCACGAATTCTAATTCCTTCCTTAAGCCCCATAAATTCAACCTGCTCTTTTGTTGATACTGGAACGACAAAAGTCTCCCCAAAGCGGTTATTGAATCGTTCCGCCAGATTTCGTGTCAATTCGATATGTTGGAATTGATCCTCGCCGACAGGTACAAAAGTTGCCCCATAAAGGAGAATATCGGCCGCCATTAATACGGGATAATCAAAAATCCCCACATTTGAAGAGTCTTTCTCGTTACTTTTTTCTTTATACTGGGTCATTCTCTTCATCTCTCCCATCGAAGCTATGCAATTCAAAACCCATGTAAGCTCAGCGTGTGCTGGCACTCGGCTCTGTCTATAAAAGTGTATATTCTCATTCACCTCCAGCCCCGCCGCTAGATAGTGCTTTATCGAGTTAATTGCGTTAGATTTAATATCGCCTTCAACCGGAGAAATAATCGAATGTAAATCTGGCACAAAAATGTTTACATTAAACTCGCTAGAGTATTTATTGGCAAGCCTTACCATCGGGAGCAAAGCTCCGAGATAATTTCCGAGAGTAAATTCACTATTTATTCTAAGCCCAGTAAGAATCGTTTTCTTCATATCTAAATCATAACACGAAATCTATTTCATTTTCTAAAAAAGTATGATAAAATAATAAAAATCAATGGGGCGTTAGCTCAGTTGATTAGAGCGCTTACACAGAAAGCCCCTGTGAGAACATTGCAAAAAATCGAGAATCATGGGGTGTTAGCTCAGCTGGTAGAGCGCCTCAATGGCATTGAGGAGGTCACGAGTTCAAGTCCCGTACACTCCACCACATGAGAATTTTCAACTACTCAAGAGTAATCTTGGGTAGTTTTTTATTGACAAGTCGGTTGATGAAGCCGACTTTTTTCTTTTATTGAGGTGACAAGCCAAACGAAATATTGCCATCTCATCGAAGACAAAAGCCCATACGATTAGTGCGCAGAGATTAAAGCGACTAACTATGGACCAAAGCTTCAATCAACCACGGTTCGAGGGGTATGCGAGGCCTCTCGAACTACGGTTACTGATTCGTGCGCCAGTTGAGAGGGCGCAGGAGTCAGCGAGAAATATCAAATAACCGAAAGGAAACATCTCAATGAAAAATATCAAAGTTAAACGCCTAGACGATAGCAACTCCGTGAATGTTCGAATAGAACACTCCGCTAAGATGGCAACTACGGTCGATAAGCTATTGAAGCTCGACGATTACGATTTTCGCAAAGTAATCGTCGTATCGAAGAAATATCGTAAGGCAAATAAAGCAATATTTAGCTTCTTGGATGATGAGTCTGTGAAGATAAAAATTCAATCCAATAAGGCTAATGCAATCATCGTCAACAACCTCGTGGATTTAGGCAAAGCAGAGTTCCGCAAGGCGATTAAGTGCGCAAAGCAATATCGTCATGCCAATAAACTCCTCGACTCCGCGATTAGTAACTACGTTGGTCTAAAGAAAGAAGACCATGCGACAATTCAAAGTCGCAGAATGGGGCTAGCCTATGAAGCAAGTTAAGACGACGAAGATTCAAAAGAAATACAAGACGAAAGATGGCGAGACTAAAACTCTTGAAATCAACTACGCAAAGGTTGCTGACCGCCTTGGAGAATTTAGGAAAGAAAATCCTCGTTCAAAGATTTCGGTCAAAGCTTCCTATGACGAAAACGGTAACTTAACGCATACGGCAAGACTCTGGAAGGACAAGACGGAATACTACGAATTGCTCAAGCAAGGGGTTAATGCTGAAGATGCGCTCGAAAGCTGTGAAGCCGAAGGCAGTTCATTTATGCCGTGCGAAAGGCTAAAGGTGGAAAAGGGGTTCGAAAAGAATGAAACCATCGCCATCGGTCGCGCGCTAGCTATTCTCGGTTATGCCGGCTCTGGCGAAATAGCTTCTGGAGAAGAGATGGAAGAATTTGAATCTTGGAAGAAGCAAAAGTTAGAAGAAGCTAGGAGTGAAGCAATCGAAAAGATAACGAACGCCAAAACGATGAAAGGATTGTTGGCGGTTTGGAAATCTCTGACGAAAGACCAGCAATTAGATAAAGATGTTCAAGCCCGTAAGGATGCAAGGAAAGGAGAGCTAAGTGAAAGTTCTAAAGATTCAGCAAAATAGCGAAGAATGGGCGGAATTTCGCAAAGGCAAGTCTGGCGGCTCCGAGTTCAAAGACCTATGGATTGCAGGGCTTCCTCTAAAGTCTAAAATGGTTGAGTATTTGGAGCGCGACGGCCAAAAATTACCACCAGAAGATAAAAAAACGGTCGCAAGCGTAGCAAGTTTGCTTGAACCGGAGGAGTTAGCAGAAATGAAGCTCGACGGCGAGCCAAAAAAGAGATTCTACGAAATCATCGCCGAACGCGTCGCTCGCCCGATTACGCCTAATGACTACATCGAAGAGCTTAATGGTGAGCCATTTACGATGATGGCGCGCGGTCATATTCTGGAGCCTCAAGCAATCGCGGCTTTTGAAGAAAAGACCGGTAAAGTCGTCGATAAGGATTCGGTGGTGTGGATTTCAGACTTCGATGAGGACTCATACATCAGCCCAGACGGCGTAATCACTGGAGAAGACGGCAAGGCGCGCGAAGCTGTAGAGGTGAAGTGTCTGTCTAGCGCCGAGGTGGTTAAAGCGTATCTTGAAGGCCATTATCCGAAAGAATACGAGCCGCAAGTCATCAAATATTTCGTAGTGAACGAAGACTTGGAAACCCTACATTTCGTGATGTACACGGATGTAATTCCTGGGCTAGAAATCCAAATTTTCGACATTAAGCGCGAGGAAGTAGCCGACAGGCTCGAAGAGGCTAAAGCATTCGAAAAAGTGATTTTGAAACGAATTGCTAAGGCCGTCGATAAGATTGAAGGATTAAGTTTTTAAAGGAGAAATATGGAAGAACCAACTATTGATGTCAAAGGAAACTTTGCTGTGCGGGTAGGCAAGATGTGGGCTGGCGAAGAATCGTATAGCGAAAGCGTTTCATTGTCGGAACAGCCTAAACAGCTTTGTAGTTTCGCAAAAGCAGCTACCTTGGCCGAAAAAACTGGTGGTTCCGTTGTCATGTTTAAGCCGATTGACTTGACCGAGGAGCAGATTGCAGACCTAAAACTAGCAGCGACAGCGGCCAATGAAAAATAGCATCGCCGGCTTCAAACCTGGCGAGAGATTAGCAAAACCAAGGAGAAAAAATGAGCAATACGCCATTTTCAAAGATAGCAACATTAAAAGTGAAGAACGGGACATACAAGAAGGATGGGGTCGAGAAGAACCGCTACAACGAAGTAGGCGTGCTTCTCTCCTCCCCTCACGGGAGCCAGCTAATTATTAGCTTGCATGCCACTGCCACATCGGAACAGAAATACATCTACATCGCAAACGACAAAGGCGTACATCTACGGCTTGAGCGCGAAGATAGCGAAGAAGAGTTGGGCGAAGATGTGGTTCCTGTCGATGGAGAAGTTCCGTTTTAGAGGAAGAAATATGACTACGGAAAAAGCATTAAGCGTCAACGGATTTATCACCACGGTTATTGAAGAATATCCGCTCGACCAACTTGCGCTACTGGTCACATGGATGAACGAAGCAGACGATGCGATAGCCTACTTCGTGAATTGGTGTGACCTGGGCTATAAAGTAGAGCAACTTATTCGAGAATGTGACATAGATTTGATTGACCTTATTGACGATGTGATGATTGAAAAACGCAAGGAGGCTGATGAAGCCGTAAAGGAAGAACGCGACCGGTACCTTGACATGAACGGATTGCAATAGCTCGTCGCTCGCCTCTCGATGATTCTGCCATCGGGAGGCCATATTGCAGGGAGAAGATTCGGTAATCTTACTTGCCTCATAAACAAGTCAAAGCGAGTTCGACTCTCGCCCCTGCAACCAAATGCTCTTTGCCAAAGACGGATGAATTGGTGGCCTATGTTTTGTTCGATGCCGTTTCGAACTCCGCACACTATTAACTCAATCACTAATTCATCCATCCTTGGTCGAGAACCAAGACGCTCTTTGCCATATACGGATGGGTTTAGCGTTATCGATAGCTTAGCCCAAAAGAAGTGAGTACCTAACGTAACTAAGCGTAAATAGTCAATTAAATTGCTATCCGCAGGTTAACCCATAGCCGAGTTCCTGCACGTCTATTTATTCTGCGTTAGCCCATCCATATATGGTCGAGAGTTAAATAGCAAAGGAGGTAAAAATGCTAGAAATCTTTGAGCCGAGATACAGAGATAGGGTTGTGCTCGCGGCTCGGTATAAAATTACACCTGGTTATCCGGTCAAATTACGCATCAAGAAAGGTGCATACAAAGGCGATTGGGTTGCTCCGTCATCGGTTGTGGCCAAAAGCCCAGTCGAGAAGATGAAAACGAAGGCGGGCGCGCTAATTGAAATGAAAGCCATTCCCCTCGATTCATTAGAAAGGGCTGGCGCATGATGAATGACGAAGAAGATTTAGTAAATGCGGCGAAATTCTGGTGTGAATTAGATTCGCCAAGTATTGAGGAGGTGGGAAATGATTAGTGAAGATGTATACGATGAGTTGCTGGCAATAAGGAATGCGGCCGAAGCCGCTGTAGATTGCCACGATGACGATGACACTATTGAGGCGATTCGCGACATAAAGAGGTCGCTCAAGAAGGCTGAATATTTAATCAATACTCAAAGGAGGACAGATGAGTAAAAAATATGAAGAAAGCGGAAGTGGGATTGGGTTCTTTGGTTTTTTAACGCTTATGTTTATAGCGTTTAAGCTGTTGGGGATTATTAACTGGAGTTGGTGGTGGGTTCTCTCCCCTATTTGGATTCCCGTCTTGATTGGCTTAGTTATTTGGTTAGTGTTCTCAGAATAATATGGAGGTTTTATGAAACGCTATAGATTGAAATTGCCACTCATGACCTTCCCAGTAGGTTCAACATTCAGAATGAATGCTCAAGGAGACTTATATCTCGAAGAATATCAGATTGATGGTAGTAAGCACTGGATGCCATCCATAATGGCATATCATCATACCACATTGGAGAAATTCAAGGACGAATTCAAAGAATGGTTTGAAGAGATAGACTCACAATCCGGAAGTTTTGATTATGACATGTTCGTAATCGATAGTGAGAATCCAAATTCAGAGGAAGGTCAGATTCGCGATTGCATTAAGGACGCATTTGAGCAGTTGAACGCACGGATTAAGAAGTTGGAAGAAGGACGTAATGGCTGAGGAGTGCTCTCTCTATAGGGCAATCAAAGAGGACCCGATAGCTAGCAAAGAGTTGGAGGTTGTATTCCAGAATAATTGGGGTATAACTGCCGATGTCGATTCTACTTGTCTAGTTTGCGGTGGTGACCCATATGAAAAACTAGCTCAGATTATTCCGAAAAATCGCACAATTTACGACTTCGGTGCCGCATACGGCTTTCAGTCTTTCTGGTTCAGGAATCACAAGAAGTACATTGGTATCTCGCCTGGAACGGAAAGGCCTTTTAGAACTAAAAACTCTGAATGGTATGACATGACGGCCCAAGAATTCTTGTCTAATTACAGCATAGTCGAGGATTCGTTCGTAATTTGTAACTACGTGCCGGATGATGAAGCAGAGGCGCTTATTCGCTTGAAATGCCCTCATCTGTTCGTAAATTATGTTATGCATGGCGATATATCGTCAATGTTTAAGAAGGAGGAAGAATGAGAGAGCTAAAGTTTAGAGCGTGGGATACAGAGGCGAAATGTTATGTCAAAGACCCAATCTTGACTGACAACTTCGGACAAGTTTATGAGGTTTGTGAAGAAGCTAGTAACAAACGAGGGACTTGTCTAATCACACACAAGCCTAATGTAATTCTCGAGCAATACACAGGTCTTAAAGACAAGAACGGTAAAGAGATTTATGAGGGGGATATA
>JAFWKB010000024.1 GCA_017511405.1 Candidatus Saccharimonadota bacterium | reverse complement strand
GAATGGCTCTATATATCTGTCAAAATCAGGGATTATATCCTTGATGTAAGCGAATTCTCTGCCTTTACCTCCAGGCCATTTAATCAGTGTATTCATTTTTCACAACTTTCTTAATAGCTCCTTCTATTTTAACATATTTTGTAGAAATTTTAAGTGGTCGGCACATTAGGCATGTCAAGAGCGACCAATAATCAAATGTTGTCACGAAATGCTTGTAAGGCTTCCAAAACTCCACACTTTGAGCAAATCTCGGTTTTATTATCTTTTCGCGATAGCGCAGGATAACCATAATATTTTTTGCCACATTTAGGGCATTTTCTGGGCTTTTGAGAGCCTTTAGGCTTGGGTTGGCATAATTTGTCGTCTTTCATCATAAATCCACCGAACACACCGTTTTAAGCCCGAACTTTCGACCAAGTTCTTCCCACATGCCGTCAGGTGCATCTTCTTCAAGAATTCTCCAGACGGGGTAGTTATAATCAAGCATAATACTCGCGACATCTTTCGGATCCACCACGAGCTGGCAGTAATAATCAGCTTCGGTTTCCCCTTCAACTAAAACTGGATCCTGCTCTGAACCAGAAACGATAGCTCGTAACCGCTCTGTCTCATTCGCGATAGCTTCATTCACGAGCTTAACCGATGAAATTAGTTTCTCGTCTTTTGTCATAAAAATACTCCAAAATTAGATTTGTCATATTTAACCTTATTTCGGAGATTTTACAAGCTCTCGCTAAGGTGTTATCGCTCGGCAAAACACCTTAAATCTGGTATAATATAATGCAAGAATTGTTTTAAGGTTGTGAGCTAAAAACTGTGAGAAACCCTTATTCCAAACCGCTACTAAAAATATATGAAACCGCCCGAAAGTTCGTGGACGATTTTGAACCGACTGTTGTAGGTTTAGTAAACAGCGAAGATATTTGCTATCAGCCACCTCGTCGTCACTACAAAGCCAATATAGTCCAAGTCAACGATAATCCACTGTCGTTCAGTAATAGCGATGCGCTTGCCGAAGCGAATAGAACATTGACGGAAACTTTCGAAAAACTAAACGCAGACGTTCTCGCAATTCTCGAAGGCATACCACAGGTATCTTTCCAGATCCGCTTTAACGAGCCAAAAGCCGATAAAGCAGGAATGCTTGAAATATATAAAAGCTACACATTCACGTCGGACATGGAAGGTTTTCTTGCCAAATATGATAAGCTAGTCGGCAAAGTAAACGAATTACCAAAGATTATAGAAGACTACGAAAAGTCTATTTATCAGCCGGACGATTTTCCGCAAAAGACGGATCCAGAAACGAAGCCGAATAAGGCAGTAGTTTATCGCCTAACTTACGATGCGATGTCTGGTCGCTTAAGTATCAACGATAAAGAAGTCTACAAATGCAATCTTGATAGTAAACTAGATAAAGCCCTCAGTAGCGCTTTTAACGCGCCCGATGAAGCCGTAACAACAAGTGGCAACCTCGCGTCGGCTATTAGCGCTATACGAGCGCCAGAAAGCCTTAAACGACTAATGTTTCGCACGAGTAAAGGAAGCTTCCGTATTCATCCAGAAGTAACGGACGAAGACCTAAAACAAAACAAGCTTAGCAAAGATACTATCGACGCCGAATTTCAAAAGCTTTCAAAATAATTAAAAGTAAGTAAATAGCCTTCAAGAACGAGGGCTATTTTTGCGTTCCAAAAGATAATCGGGTTATGACAAATAACCCACAAGAAAAATCAAGACTCACGCCAGAACACGTCAAAGTTCTGGCGAAGTTCTTTGGCCTTCTGTGGGAAACGCAAAAAGAATTAGAAAGGCATGAACATGAAAATCAAGAACGTGAACATTATTCCGGTATCGCAGAATAACGGACTAGTTGCTTTTGCGAGCCTAACGCTAGACGACGACATTCTACTAAGTTCGATAGCCGTTTATAAAAAGTTAGACGGCGGATTTAGATTGCTGTATCCGTCTAAGTGCGTTCGCGGTAGCGAGATGACGGTATTTCATCCGCTCAATCGCAGTACGAGCAAAGCGATAGAAGAAGCTATCTTTGAAAAGATTAAAGACGTAAAGAACAAAGGTTGTGAAAATGATAGATACTATTCGGCTAGCGTTGGATATTAAGCGCATTCCAGACGAATTCAAGATAGCGAAGTCAAAAAATGGCGTCTTTCGTGGCGTAATAAATCCGACTAAAGAAATGAAAGAGTCGGGTAGATACTATCCGCGCATCACCTTTGTAAAACGACCAGTTCGTGGTGGTTTTAGCCAGCAATTCTTAATCGAATTTTCAATCCCGAAACTTATTAAAGGCAATAACTTCAGCGAAGTCAACGACGAAGATTTTGACGCGATCATAAAAGCTCTAAAAGACGCGCTGTTCGATATGGACATCAAATGGCAATTTAGTGCCGTAATAGCGAACGCGCGAGTGGTAAAAATCGACTATTCAAAGAATATCGTATTCAACGACGGCACGACCATATCACAAGTTCTTCGGCTATTAAACCTAGCCAACATTAAAAAGACGATAGACGTTTCGTCTGGCGAATTTAGGAATGGCGGACAAATATGCCACCTACATACGAGTGGTCGCGATATAGCGTTCTACGACAAAATTTCAGATCTAAAACGCTCAAAGATAAGCGAGAAACGGTCTGTCGAAAAAGATAACAAGATCCAGATACAATTACTGGACGCGCTATCAAAACGGCATAACTTATCGGTATTGCGCTTCGAAATTAGACTAAACGGCGTCAACGAAATAAAACGCAACCTTGTAAAGATTGGCGAAGATAAAAGTGACTTGAGTTTCAGACACTTATTCTCATCAAAAATATCGCAAGCAATTCTGTTGAATTGGTGGCACGAGATATTTAACCAAATACCGAAGGCGCCACTCGATGACGAAACGGTCGAGAATATGTTTCTCGGACTATTAAAGAACGAAGAAGCGAAGCCACAAAGAGTACTAGCGACGCTAGGAATGAAGTACTTGATGCAAGATCGGAACTTTGACGCTCGGTTCGCGAAAGAAGTATTCGACAACCGGTTCAAAAATGGCTCGTGGGCGCGAAGCAATAAGTTGCTATTAAAACCTGAAGCGCCGAAAAACCTAAGACACTTGCTCTATATTGAGGAAACGCTGAAAGAAATGCGACCTATCGATATTAGGGAGTATACTCAAGACTTTTATTAGGTTTAGGGTATAATGTTTTGTTTAACAAAATAGTAATGCCAAAGAAAGGAGTAAAAATGAGCTATTACGACAAGCGATACGACGGTATCAAAGCATTCATGATAGCCAGAGTGTCAGATCCGAGCCAACGCGAAGCGTTGCCGGCTCAAAAATATAAGTTAACTGATTATCAGAAGCGATTAAACTTCAACGCGGAATATCACGAGTTTGACGAGTCTGCTTTCAAAGAAGACCGCGAGAAGTTCGAGAAGATAGTCGACAAAATACGCAAATACCCAAAGGAGTGCGTGGTTGTATTCGACAAGATAGACCGCTTTACTCGCGACTGCTCAAGCGAAATAGTGAGCAAGTTAAAGCGAGCTGTTGCCGAAGGTAGTATCGAATTACACTTCGTGTCAGACGGATTAATCGTCCATAAAGAGTCACCGGCAACAGACTGGTTCCGGCTCGATATCGGCATGGCGACTGCTGGCTACTATTCGTCAGCCATTCGCGATAACGTTAACCGCCGTATCGCCCAGAAGCTACGCGACGGCGAATTTCCAGAAAAAGCGCCATTAGGGTATCTGAATGTTAGAACCGAAGACGACAAAAGCGACATAATCATCGATAAACAACGCGAACCGCTCATTCGTAAGGCCTTTGAGCTAAGGCTTACAGGAATGTCAGTAAAAGATATCACAATGGAGATGCGAAAACTAGGCTTAACATCGAATATGAAGAACCCGAAGCCGGTCGGGCATTCAACGATAGCGAGCATGTTCAAGAACAAGTTTTATTACGGTATGATGACGTATCGCAAGAAAGACTATCCGCATAAATACGAAACATATATCACGAAGAATATCTACGACAAGATCCAGAGTATTAGTGAAGGTAACTATATTAAGCAATTTCATACAAAAGCGCATTACGAGTTCACTTTCAAAGGAATACTAAAATGTGGCGTTTGCGGATGTAGCATGAGCTCATATACGAAGAAAGGGCGCGTGTATATGCGGTGTTCGAATGCTAAAGGCAAATGTCCAAATAACGCGACCGAAATCGAGGTGCTAGAACAGCTATCGCCGGTCATTACAAGCTTATCGATAAACCAAGCAGAAGCCGAACAGATTTGCGACGAGTTGAACAAAGACTTTAATGACGCTCGCGATCTAAAAGAGCGTCGCAAAGAAACATTACGAGCTGAGTATCAAAAGCTCCTGCGACGCAAGGACTTAATGTATGAAGATAAACTAGACGGGCGTATTACTCCAGAAAAATACGACGAATTAGTCGAAAAAGGCGAAAAGCGCATGTTGGAAATCGATGAAGAACTCGTCGCGCTCGAAAAGAGCTATGAAGGCTCGGAATTAACGATATCTAATCTGTTCAAACTAGCCTGCAACGCAGACATCCTACTTAAAAGTTCTAAACCTGCCACAAAAAACCAAATTCTCCGCCTTCTACTTTCGAACTGCGAAATTGAGCAGAAAAGGCTCAGTTTTAACCTGTTAGAACCATTCGATTTCATAAAAAAATTGGACTCTCGTCCAAAATGGCTCCCGGGGCCGGGCTCGAACCGGCAACCTCGAAGTTAACAGCTTCTTGCTCCACCATTGAGCTACCCGGGATTACATAAGAGATTATAGCGCAGATGGAGAATTTTGGCAAGAGATAAGGTGATGACGCTTAAGTTTTTATCGTTAAGGGCGAAGTGGTAAAATAGAAGTATGAAAAAGAGAGGTTCGAGTCTGGCTGGGGGAGCGCTTTTGAAAGTGAAGGATTTGCATGTGGCGACAGAAGAAAAGGAGATTTTGCATGGAGTCTCGGTGGAAGTTTTGCTTGGGGAGACAGTGGTGCTTTTGGGGCCAAACGGGGCGGGGAAGTCTAGCTTGGCGAGCGCGGTGATGGGGTTGCCGGGACTTTTTGTGCCGAGTGGAAAGATTGAGTTTGATGGAGCTGAGATTACGGAGGAGGAGATAGATGAGCGAGCGCGACGCGGGATTTTTATGGCGTGGCAAGCACCAGTAGAAATACCGGGGGTAGGTTTTAGGGAGTTGTTGCGAGTCGCTACGGAACAGCCAGTGACTACTCCGCGAAACCCCGAACATCGCTGGGCGTCAGCAACAAAAGCCCTAGAACTTAGCCCGTTTATGTTGCAGCGGGAGGTGAATGTGGGGTTGTCTGGGGGAGAGAAGAAGAAACTGGAGATTTTGCAGATGATGGCACTTTCGCCCAAGCTCGCGATTTTAGACGAGACGGATTCCGGGCTAGATGTGGACGCGGCAAAAACCGTCTCAAAAGTAATAAGAGATTATCAAAAAGAGACGGGCTTGGCGCTCTTGATCGTGACACACAATGCGCGGATTTTGCAAAGCTTAAAAGTTGACAAGGTTTATGTGCTGGCAGATGGCAGAGTGGCGAAAGTGGGTGATGGAGAACTGATTAAAAAGATAGAAGAAGAGGGATTTAAGGGAATGCAACTTCTGCAAATGGATGGAGAGGAGAATGAGTGAAAGGGTTGACGAAAGAAATTGTCCTAGCTCTATCTGAGCGCAAGAAGGAGCCGGCGTGGATGCGGGAGTTTAGGCTGAAGGCGTTAGAAATTTATCAGCAAATGCCGATGCCAGGCTACGGGCCAGATTTAAGCGGGCTAGATATGACAAACATCGCCACCTATGTAGAGCCGACGCAGAAAATGGTGGAAGATTGGGCGGAAGTGCCGACGGAGATTCGCAATACTTTTGAGAAATTGGGCATTCCGCAGGCGGAAAGAGATGGCCTAGCGGGAGTGGGCGCGCAATATGATTCCGAGGTGGTTTATCATAATATCAAAAAGCAGATTGCGGCGGCGGGGGTGGTGTATTTGCCGATGGAAGAGGCGGTAAAATCGCAGCAAATAATAGAGGTAAATGGCAAGCGGCAGAAGATTGCTACAGTGGTGAAAAATCATTTTATGAAGTTG
>JAFWKB010000023.1 GCA_017511405.1 Candidatus Saccharimonadota bacterium | reverse complement strand
TTGTTGTTTCTTGTTCTAAGTCTTCAACCCAAGAGTCGATGAGGCGAGCGATATTCCAAAGTTTGTTGCAGAGGTTGCGGCCGGAGATAACGGATTCTTCAGAGAAAGCTTGGGCCATGCCAGCGGAGCGGCCTCTTAAGATTCCGAGACGGAAGGCATCGGATCCGTATTTGGCAACGAGATCCATCGGATTGATGACGTTCCCTTTGGATTTGGACATCTTCTTCCCTTTGCTGTCGAGGACGAGGCCGTGGAGATAGACATCTTTGAACGGAATTTCGTCGGTTACGTAGAGACCCATCATAATCATGCGGGCAACCCAGGCAAAGAGAATATCGGCGCCAGTTTCCATGACGTTTAAGGGATAGAAAGGTGAGCCGTGATCTTCGGTCCAGTCGGTACAGACGATGGGCCAATGGGAGGAGGAGAACCAGGTATCGAAGGTGTCTTCATCACGGATGTATTTTACGCCACCGACCTCAATTTCTTGGAGTTCGACGCGGGTGTCAAAAATCCAGTCAGGAGAATTGTCGAGGTTGTTTTCTCCGGTTGCGGAGGAAACAGTTCCGATTTTTTTGAACATTGGAATAGGGATTCCCCAGGGGATTTGACGAGAAATGTTCCAATCTTTGAGGTTCTTAAGATAGTTAATGAGGACTTTCTCTTTTGAGGAAGGATGGAATTTGATTTCGTTTTTCTCTAGATGGGAGATGGCGTTTTTGGCGAGAGTTTCGGTGTCTATGAACCATTGTTCTTTAAGAGTGGGCTCGATAACGGTGCCGCATTTGTAGCAATGTGCAACAGAGTGGGTGATTTTGTGGGTGTCAAGAAGGAGGTCGGAGGCTTTGAGGTCCTTAATGACCTGCTTACGACATTCTTCGGTCGTGAGACCGGCGTAAGGCTCGCCACAGAGGTCAGACATATGGCCATCATCGGTGATTACGCGGAGATTTTCGAGGTTGTGACGCTTGCCAACCTCGTAGTCGTCAAAATCGTGAGCTGGAGTGATTTTTACGGCTCCTGTGCCGTATTCGGGGTCGGCATGTTCATCAGCGATGATTGGGATTTCTCGGTCGGTGAGAGGGAGCTTGACTTTCTTTCCGATTATGTTCTTGTAGCGTTCGTCAGAGGGGTTAACGGCGACGGCTTGGTCACCAAAGAGGGTTTCCGGGCGAGTGGTAGAAACGACAATATAAGAAGGAGAGGACTTTTCCGTGAGTTCGTATTTTAGGTCGTAGAGAAAGCCAGGTTCGTCAATATGTTCAACCTCGATGTCGGCAAAGGCGGTTTGGTGCTTAGGGCAGTAGTTGACTAGTTTTTCTCCACGATAGATTAAGCCATCGTTCCACATCTTCTCAAAGGTTCGATAGACACGAGAGACGACGTTCTCATCAAGGGTGAAAGTTAGATCGTCCCAGGAGCAGGAAGCGCCGAGAGCGCGAACTTGGAGCTCCATGTTTCCTCTCTGTTCTTGAACGAAATCCCAGACGCGAGAGTAGAGCTCGTCGCGGGTATATTCAAATCGAGAATGACCGACGCTTTCAAGGGCTCGCTCGTAAACAACCCAGGTTTCAAACCCAGCATGATCTGCGCCGGGGATATACCAGGTATTGTTCCCTAGCAGACGGTGGAAGCGAGTTAAAGAATCCTCAATTGCGATCGTGAGGCCGTGGCCAATGTGGAGATTCCCGTTGGCGTTTGGGGGAGGCATAACTATAGAGTAATAGTCATTTCCTGACGGTTTTTTAGGGTTAAAAGCGCCAGAAGATTCCCACGCTTGATAGATATCGGCTTCAAAATTTTGAGGTTCGTAAGAAGATGTGAATTTCATAGAGTAATTATAGCATAAACAAGGCGGTTTGAAACGGAAAAAAGCAGGCTTTTTGGACCTGCGCAAACCGCGTAAAAACCATTATGAAAAAAGTCACCTAAACACAATCGTTTTCACGCTAATTTTTTTGACATTTCCACAATTCCCTTTTATTTCGTTTGACAACAAAGGTCGTCTAATATTATGCCATTCGTCATAAAAGGGAAAGCAGAAACATCAGCGAATTGTGGTTTGTTTTATTTTTTCCTACACTCGCCCAAAAGACTCTAAATATCTTTTGGTTATATCTATTGTAGCGTAAGCGGGATGCTAAGTCAAGTGGTTGCTAAATAAAAGATTAAGGGACAATGAAAAAAATGTGGAAATTGTGGAAAAAAGCAGGAGCGGGATGTGGAAAGTTTGGAGGGGAATTATCGATTTTTGAGGGGTCAAAAAAGGTGGATATACCCCGGGGCGCTCGCTTCGCTCGCGCCTTTTTGACGCGAATTTCTTTGGTTCCAGAAAAGCAAATATACCCCGGGGCGCTCGCTTCGCTCGCGCCCTTTTTGACGTGATTCTTTTTGGCTCCAGGTTAACAGGGAATTAAGAGAAGATAAGCTTTATGCTTATGAATTTATGTTATTATTGTATTGTATGGCTTTTATCAGGAAATTTAAAACCAAGTCCGGTAAAACCGGTGTACAGGTTTGTTATAAGGTGAGATGCAAAGTCGTAAAGACGATACACGTAGGGAGTGCAGAGACTGAATCTGGAATTGAGACTTTGGTGAAGAAAGCTCAGAAGATTATTGATAAAGATAAGACGCCTCTCTTTGATCTTAATGATTTTGATAAGGGGGGAACGGATGGTTAAGGTTTATGTTGATGAATCAGGGAATATGGGGAAGAGTGGAGATTATTTTGTTTTAGCAGCGATTGTTTTTACGTCAGATAAGGCCGAAGCAAGGGTTAGGCGTTTGATTAAGAAGGAACAGCTTTTGGGGGCTAATGGCAAGCCGACTGGAGCAAAAAAAAGTGAGCTTAAGTTTGCGAAATTGGAGTTTGAGCAGAAGCAGAGAATTTTGAACAAGATTTCGAAGGAAGAGGGCGTGAATCTATTCTATTTTGTAGCGTATAAACCGATGGTGGAACTTTTGCAGGAAGGGAAGACAAAGAACCTTGTTTATAACTATTTTTCTAAACTATTGATGAGCAAGATTTTCAAGAGGTATGATGACGATTTTGAGATTGTATTTGATCAGAGGTCGACGGCCGTAAAATCTATGAATTCACTCACGGATTATATTGAGATTTCGGCATATGCGGAGTTTCCTAATCTTGTGGGGAAGAGAATTTTAGTGAATCAGGGAGATTCGAAAACGAATAAGCTGCTTCAGGCGGCTGATTTGGTGGCAGGGGCAGCAAGACAGGCTTATTCGCTTCATAATTTACATTTTTTAGAGATTTTGGGTGGGAAAATTATGGCGATTGTTGAGTTCCCGAAAAGGGGGTTTCGGGGCTCTCTTAAATTTGAGATTGGTAAGAGAAGACTTGTTGACAAACTCAGGGGGTATAGCTAGAATTATGTTAGCGTAAGCCTCTCGGTGAGCTTATCGTAAGTCAGCACAGGGTGCCGACCCGAGAGCAGCACAAAATGAGCGTCCTTCGGGGCGCTCATTATTTTGGGGTTTTAGATTATTTCTTGAGGTGGCGGAGTTTGAGATTAAGAGAACGGAGTTTTTTATAGAGAGCGTATTTGGATTTGTTGATTGGTAAATCGTAAGTCCCAGAATAATCAACAGGGAAGCCGCCGAAAGATTGTTTAAAGGCGGTAAAACCGGCCCAGGGGTGGTTTTTAGGGGCGTTTTCAGGGGCGATTCCCCAGAAGTCGAAATAATGGAGGCCTTTTTCTTTGGCGTCGAAAATTGAGGAGGTTAAGAGACCGACGGTTGCGGGGAGTTTTTTGTAGTCGGAATCTGTTGCGGATTGCATGTAATAGCGAGTTGAGTTTTCTTCGTCATCAAAGAAAAGGGAAGCGGAGATGATTTGGTCAGACGAAGATCTTTCGGGGGCGTAATGAACGAGGTAGAGGGAAGCGAAAGGCTCGGAAAGTTCGTTTTTAAGATAAGAATCAGAGAAAGTCTTAATACCTTTTTCGGCAGCGAGTTTATGTTGGAGACGGATAAGGTGTTTTATCTCGGCAGGGTCGGTAGTAACCTCAACGGAGAGGCCTTTTTTAGGGAATTGGTTGTGGCGAGTGCGAGTTCCTTGAGACATGTTGGTGAGAAGCGTGGGGGTGTCGGGAATTAAATCGAGAACCCAGGTGCGAGCAGGATTGAGCTCTTTGGACTTTTGAAGGCCGAGAGATTTAAGATAGGATTCGGAGAAGAAGGCTGTAGGCTCGATGCGAACGAAAATACAGTTTTCTTGTTTTGCGAGGTTGGTCAGGGCGGATAAAGCGCGTTTTAAGGCACTTTTCGAGCCTTCTGAGCGATTTTTAAGCATAAGTGGGTTATCGGTAGGGTTTTTTTCTTTTGAACGTTCTACGGACGTTTTGGAGGCTTCTACGGCAGGTCCATAAGGAACGTAGAGGTAATTGCCGAGTTTAGTGGTTTCTTTGATGGCGAGAAAAGAAAAGCCATCGCCATTCTGTTCGTAAACTGTTTTACCCTCGGCTTCTTGGAAAGATTTCCAAGAGGAAGATTGGAGAAAGTGTTTGTACATAAAAATATTATAGCATGAGGGAAGGGTTAAGAAAATTAGGAGATTTCCGAACGGGGAAGAATGTTGAGAGAATAGGGGTCGGTCGGCTGTCTGCCAGAGAGGATTTCATGATAAGCGGCGATACCAACCATGGCAGCGTTATCGCCGGCAAATTTAAGATCGGGAAAATAAAGTTTAGGAGAATTAGGTGACTTTTCGAAGGTTTTTTGGGCGAGAGAACGAAGGGCGGAGTTTGCAGAAACGCCGCCGGCAAAGACGATTGAGGCGGTGTCAGGATAGATTTTTTGAGCTTTTTTGAGTTTTTGGAGAAGGATTTTGCAGGCGGTATTTTGGAAGGAGGCAGCAAAATCATTAATTTGTTCAGGGGTGAGCAAGTTTTTTAATTCGTGGGAGGGGAAAGAAATTGGAACGTCGACTTCTTTTTGGACGGCGCGGAGAACGGCAGTTTTGAGGCCGGAGAAAGAAAAATTGAGGTCTTTAATCTTAGGGATTGGGAGAGGGTATTTTTCGGGATTGCCGGATTTAGCAGCTTTGGCAATTGAGGGACCGCCAGGATAGGGAAGGCCAAGAATTTTGGCGACTTTGTCGAAACACTCGCCGACGGCATCATCGAGGGTTGTGCCGATTATTTCAAAATCAGTATCGGAGGTCATGCGGATGATTTGAGTGTGACCGCCAGAGATGACGAGAGCGAGGAGGGGGTAGGATGGGGAAGCGGTAAGCCAATTGGAGAAAATATGAGATTTGAGATGATGAACGGCATAGAGAGGTTTTTTGTGGAGAATAGCAAGAGTGCGGGCGGTTAGCGTACCGACAAGGAGAGAACCGAGGAGGCCAGGAGTGTGAGTAACGGCAATAGCGTCGATTTTAGACCAGTCGTTTTGGCCGTTTTTGAGCAAGTTTCCATCTTGGAAAGCTTGATCGATGACGGGAAGGATTGCTTCAAGATGGGAACGAGCGGCAACTTCGGGGATGACACCGCCGTAGGCTTTAAAAATGTCGATTTGAGAAACGACGACATTAGAGAGGAGGGAAGCGTTTTCTAGGATGGCGCAAGCGGTTTCATCACACGAGGATTCAAGAGCGAGGATGCGCATTTTAACCCCAGAATTTTAAGGCGGAAATTGGGTTCTTGCGGGCGGCTTTGATTGCGGGGTATAGTCCGAAGATAGTGCCGGTAGCGAGAGATGTTCCGAAGGCTACGGCGAAGATTTCCCAGGAGATGAACGGGGCGAAAGGAGTGATGAGGGAGATGAAGAAGGCAAGGGTGTAACCGAGAATGAGTCCGAAAGTGCCGCCAGTTAAGGTTAAGATTAGGGATTCAAAGAGGAATTGGAGGAAGATGTTGCCGAAGGAAGCGCCGACAGCCTTTCTTACGCCGATTTCGTGAGTGCGTTCAGAGACGGAGACAAGCATGATGTTCATTACGCCGATTCCGCCAACGATGAGGGAGATACCGGCGACAATAGAGAGAATTCCGGAGATGATAGAGAAGAGAGTGCCAGCGGGGTGGGTAATTGAGTCGCCATGGAGAACAGCGAAGTTAGTGTCGCCGGATTTAGCAGCGATGAGGTTTTCGCGGATGGTGTCGACGGTTTCTTCGATTTTGTCGGTGTTTGTGGCGCGGATGTTGATTTGCTGAATTTGGAGAGAGTTGTCGATTGTATTGAGGACGTTAGCAGAGACGAAAAGGGCGGAATCGAGGTCGATATTGTTAAAGTTGATTGGGTCGTCGACTTCCGAGAGAACGCCAACGATAATGAAACGTTCACCGAGGAGAGTAAGGGATTTTCCAATCGGCTCGTTAGTTCCATAGAGGCTGTTGGCAAGTTTGGAGCCGATTACGGCGGTGTTGGTTTTGGCGTCGCTTCGAAGGAAGGTGCCGGATTTTAAGGTTAGGTTTTGGATTTTGAGGAAATTTGGGTTAGTACCAACGACGGTTGCGGAGGGGACGAAATCGTCACCTTGAAGGGAGTTAACGGAGACGGCAAGAGGGGCGACGGCGGTGACATTTTCGAGCTTCTCGATTTGGGCGACGTCTTTCATGGTTAAATTCGACTTTAGATATTGGGTCGAGGAGGTAAGCTCGTCAACGACGGAGTCGACGGCGTTTTTGGTCGAAGAAGGCCGAACAACGATAAGGTCAGAGCCGATTTGGGAGACCTGGGAGGAAATTAGGGAAGAGATACTCCCCATTAAGGAGAGGATTAAGATGATGGAGGCGACGCCAATGGCGATTCCGAGACAGGTAAGATAGGAACGAGTGCGGTTTTGGCGGAGGGAGGATTTAGCGAGCTCGTAATGGGCGCGAAGAAGGAGAGCCATTATTTTTTACTCCTTTTCTTTTTAGTTTTTTTCTTGATTTTAGCTTTTTTCTTGCGGGCGGAAACAGGGACGGGAAGATCGGAATCTTTGACGGTTTTAAGGTCGGTGTCGATGGTGCCGTCAAGCATATTGATGACGCGCGTGGCATATTGAGTCAAGCTTTGGTTGTGGGTAACCATGATGATGGTGTTACCTTCGGAATGGATGCGCTTTAGCTCTTCCATGACGAGTTGAGAAGAGTGGGAGTCAAGGTTTCCGGTCGGTTCGTCGGCAAGGATGATTTCCGGGCCGGCGACGATGGCGCGGGCAATTGCGGCGCGTTGTTGTTGACCGCCGGAAAGCTGGAAAGGCATGTAGTATTCTTTTTCTTTCAGGTTGAAACGAGCAAGAACCTCGGAGGCACGAATCAGGCGGCGGGTTTTGTGGTAGCCGGAGTAAACGAGGGGAAGAGCGACGTTTTCGATGATGGGGAGGTCGGGAATTAAATTGAAATTTTGGAAGATAAAGCCGATTTTTTTGGAACGGAGGCGAGCTTGGCGGCGGGCGGAAATTCTTGAGGCGGACTCGTCATTGAGAAGAAAGTTACCAGAGGTCGGGGTATCGAGGAGGCCGATGATGTTTAAGAGAGTCGTTTTTCCGCAGCCGGAGGGGCCCATAATCATGATAAATTCGCCGCGTTTAACGGTTAAATCGAAATCTTTAAGTGCGAAGGAAGCGGCGTCGCCATAACCGTAGCGCTTGGTAAGATTTTCCAATTTAATGATAGTCTCGTTCTCTAAAGCCATTTGGATTAATTATACCATAGATTTAAGGTGTTGAGAAGAGGTTGACTCTTTAGAATTTTGTTTAGTAAAAATTAATTTTGTTCAATTATTTTTTAGGGATGTGGTTAGGGTTTTGGGGTGTTGAGGAAGTGGATGTTTAAAATTATTTATGTTAATTATGGCATTAAATGTAAAAGGATTAGATAATAAGGAGATTTTGGGGTTTAATTTTAAGGGGGGATGTGATATACTGGGTCGGACGGAAGAGTGTCCGAGTGGTTGAAGGAGCACGCTTGGAAAGCGTGTAACGGGGCAACTCGTTCGCAGGTTCGAATCCTGTCTCTTCCGCCATAAGATTATGTAAGACTCCCGATGGGGAGTTTTTTATTCTCTATTGCTTCGGGCGTCGTTTATAAGAATTTGGATTGTTTCGTTTGTGTTGATTGGCTCTAAAATGATGTCGGGATGGGCATTTTGGAAAACGCGAAAGACTTCATCGGCAAAACCTTGACCGATTAAGTCTATATTATTGAAATCTAGGATGATTTTTTTGTATTTTTCTAGATTTGAGAGCATTTTTTTGGCTTGGGAGCGAGATATCCATGCTTCGCCAAGCTCATAGAGTTTAATCGGGATTGAGGTTGTATCTAGGGTGAGTCGGGAAGGATCAAATGAATATTCGTGGAAAAGGTTTCTTATGGATTTTTTGGATTGTTTTTCAATTTCAAAATAGACTTCTGTGCCGATTATTTTTTTATCTAATTTTTTGATTGTGTAATCGTGGATTGTGTTGTCTATAATTAAACTATAATCATAGCTTTTTAGTTCAAACTTGTCGGCGATTTTTGAGGTCCAGAAAATTCCCTCGCCGGAATGGTGGATTGGGTCGGAGGTGGTTTTTCCTTTAACTAGCTCTTGAATCGTGGTTAATATGTCGGAGTATGATTTTTTAGTCATAAGACTATTGAAAACGCCGATACCGTAGTCCCTGATGGAGAAGAAGACTGAGGTTTTTGATGTGTCAAGAATTATGGAAACAGTGCCGGATTTTGAGTGGTCTATGGCATTGTTTAACATTTCCGTGAAAGCGAAGTGTAAAGATGTCTCCGATTGGTCAGATAAGGTTTCTATAAAATTCGGCGTTTTTCTTATTTTTTCCCAGATTTCGTCTTCGTGGAGATTTTTGATTTTTAGGGTTTTGTTGAAGATGATTGTGGCGGCGAAATAAGTGATATTTTTGCCTGTACGTATTTTAAGAATTTTTCCTTCATCTACGAGCTCCGACAGAAGATGGGCAGTGTAGGTTCGGTTCGGAGTGTTTTTGTAGGAGGATATTTTTTTAGCGGAAAGGGGAACGGGGGATTTTTTTAATAGGTTATAGATTGTTTCCTTTGCGTTCATATTGAACATGTTAGCATATATGTTCAAAAATGTCAATAGACGTGTTCAAAAAAATTGAACATATCGTGAGGATGTGTTCAAAATGAATTGAACACGTTCGCGTTTTATCAGGGGTTTATGCTAGTTTTTGATGATTAGAGAGATTTGGCGGAAGGGTGTTGGCGGGAGAGCTTACGATCGAAGGTCAGGAGAGGCTCTTTATTATTTGCTTCGGCGAAAAAGGCGGAATAGCAATCTACGAAGGAGAGAGAAGGGTGCGAAGCGTAGAAATCAAGAGCGTCAAGTATAAAAGGAGATTCAGGGGAAACATTAGGGAGAGAAAATAGGTTTTTAAGATCTTCGGAGATTTTTTCTCTTTCAAGGCAATAGACAGAGGAAAGAACGAAAATTGTTTCGGCGACAACGACGTCGTTGACGTAAAACGAATGAGAAATGTCGGAGAGAAGATGTTTGGCTTTTTCTCGTTGGGCGGGAACATCGCCGATGATGAGCCGGCAAATTAGGTTCGTATCCAGAGAAGATTTAAACGGTTCGGGCATATTTTTCTTTCAATTTAACTTGGCCTTCGGGGGAGTTAGCCCATTTCTCCAGGGCTTCTTTAGAGGAAAGGCCGCGATAAGATTCGATGGCTTTTTTGGTGGCTTCACTTTGGTTTTTGTCGAAACTTTGAATAAGTTCGTCGAGGGATTTAGTTTTTTTCAGAATCAGGGTGTCGTTTTTGAGGTCAAAACTAATCCGTTGTCCAGGGGAGAGCCCGAGAGCAGTTCGGACGGTTTTAGGAAGGAAAACTTGGCCGGTTTTTGTTATTGTTGAGGAAAAAATCATATTGGAAGCCTTTCTGTATTAAAAATAGCAAAAAATAACAAAATTGTCAAGAAATAACAAAAGGATTTTTGAGAAAAACCAAAAGTGTTATGGTATAATGAAAGAAAACAGCGTGGGCGTGATAAGGAGGTACCCACAATGAGAGAAAATAAACAGGGAAAATGTAAATATATCTTCGTAACGGGGGGAGTTTTGTCGGGGGTCGGGAAGGGAATTACGGCGGCGAGCATCGGGGCGATTTTGAAGGCTAAAGGATATAAGGTGACGATGCAGAAATGCGACCCGTATCTTAATGTGGATGCGGGGCTTTTGAACCCGGTGGAGCACGGGGAGTGTTTTGTCACGGCGGATGGGGTTGAAACGGATTTGGACTTGGGGCATTATGAGAGATTTTTGGATTTTGAGACTTCGAGATATTCAATTACGCTTTCGGGGGCGATTTTTAAGGAGCTGATTGAGAAGGAAAGGCGAGGGGGTTTTAGAGGGAAAACTGTACAGCTTATTCCGCATTTTACGAATCTTGTGCAAGAGAAAATTGCGAAGGCGAGCGAGAATTCAGACATCCATATTGTCGAGATTGGGGGAACAATTGGGGATTATGAGGGGTTGTCGTTTATCGAAGCGATTCGGTTGTTTGCGAATAAGGTTGGACTTTCTAACTGTCTTTATATCTCGGTAGTGTATGTACCTTGGATTAACACAAGCAAAGAGTTTAAGACGAAGCCGGCGCAAAATGCGCTTAAAGATCTTCGGGGATTTGGGATTATCCCTGACATTGTTTGTACGCGAACAGAAAGACCGGCGCCGAAGGAAATTCAAGATAAGATTGCGGGGTTTGCGGGGATTGATACAGAGGCGGTGGTGAATTTGCCGGATATTAAATCGGTGTATGATGTACCGTTTAATGTGCTTAAGTCGGGGGTTTTGGAGATTTTGAACGAGTTTATTGGGGATGATTCGGAGCCGGATATGGCGAGATGGAAAGAGTTTTCTCGAAGAAGAAATAAAGAGTACAAAAGAACGGTCAAAGTTGGGCTTGTTGCGAAATATGTGGGGAATGAAGACACTTATATTTGTGTAACAGAGGCACTCAAAGCGGCGGCAGCGTGGGAGCAGGTGAATTTGGAACTTGTTTGGGTGAATGCGGAGGAACTTGAGGGGGAAGGGAAGATTAAAGAACTCGAAGGATTGGACGGGATTGTAGTTCCGGGGGGATTCGGAGTTAGAGGCGTGGAAGGGAAAATTCTTGCCGCAGATTATGCGCTTGAACACAACATGCCGTATCTTGGGCTTTGTTTAGGGATGCAGGTGGCGGTGATTGCGGCTTGTCGCAAGGCGGGAGTAAAGACAGCGAATAGTGAGGAATTTGGGGCCTCGGAGGAGGAAAAGAATAATGTAATTTATATTATGCCGGGGCAAAAAGGAAAGGAATCGACAGGGGCGAGTATGAGGCTGGGGAGTTATCCGGCAGTGCTAGAGAAGGGTTCGAAGGTGGCGAAGATTTATGGGGAGACGGACATTGTCGAGAGGCATAGGCATAGGTATGAGGTGAATCGGAAATTTATTCGAGAGATTGAGAAGGGGGGATTGAAGATAACAGGAACGAGTCCGGATGGGAAATTAGTGGAATTTGTCGAGGCGCTGGGGTGTGATTTCTTCATTGCAACACAAGCACATCCGGAGTTTAGGAGTAGACCACTTGAGGTGCATCCGCTGTTTAAGGCGTTTATTAAAGCTTGTAAGAAGTAAAAAAAGAACCCCGCGTTAGGCGGGGTTATCGTTGGCAAGGGGGGAATCTAAGACGATTATACCGGATTTTGGAACATGGAAGACGTATTTTGTTTCTCTTTTTTCGGGATATTCCCATCGTTTTTTGAATAATTGGTAAGTCCAGATTAGACGTTTGGTGACAATTTCGAGACGGGGGATTTCGGTCTTTGGGTTAAAATTATCGCAGATTTCGGCGAAAGCTTTGGGGACGATGCGGGAACGGATTTCTCCTTTTGAACTTCGGTAATGGCAGATGTAATTGTCTTTGATTTCGTAGAGAAGATTCTCGAGAGAACCTGGTTCGTTCAGGATGGGCGGGTAGAGACACAGAAGGATTTTTGCGTACCTCTTGTCGACATCTATAGAAAGAAGACTGAAGGATTGTTCGATGGTTTCTTCGTATCGGTAGGCGATACGAATTCGTTTTTTGATGCATTTAGACAAGATTATAATTGCGGCGAGAAGGACAACGAGAACGACGATAAGAAGAATGACTGAATGCGACATGGATTTTCCTCCCTATAAGATGAAATGTGCATAGAATAGTAACTACATCTTTATTATATCACAAAATGCTTAAAAAATCAAGATATGGTATAATCAGGGGAATGGAAAAGATTGAAAAAATTCTTAAAAAGATTATTGAGGAAACGTTTGGGATTAAAGCCGAGGCGAAGGTTGAGAAGGCTCCAGAATTACAGGGGAGAAAAGAAGGGGAACGTGAGGGGTTTAGGGCGGATTTTGCGACAAACGTGGCCATGAAGATTTCTAAAGAAGTGGGGAAAAATCCGAGAGAGATTGGAGAGATTTTAAGGGAAGTATTTTTGAAGGAGGATTTAGGGACGCTTGAAGGAACTCAAGTTGAAATTGCAGGGCCGGGATTTTTGAATTTTATGCTACCAGATGAATATTTCAAGGAAAAATTAGGCGAATTTGGCGGAAATTTGGAAGAATTTAAGAAAAATATATCACGGGATGAATATTTAGATAAGACGGTCGTGACGGAGTTTTCTGATCCAAATCCGTTTAAGGTGCTCCATATTGGGCATTTTTATACATCGGTGGTCGGGGAAAGTATTTCGCGGCTTTTTGAATTGTCGGGGGCGAAGGTTTATAGGGTGAACTTTGGGGGAGATGTTGGGCTTCATGTTGGGAAAACGATTTATAGTTTGATTAAAAAGGGATTGAAGGAATTTACGATTGAGGATGTGGCGGAGTGCTATGTTGAGGGGACGAGGGAGTATGAGGAAGACGAAGAAGCGCGTAAAGAAATTATTGAATTGAATAAAAAAATATATCAAATTGCGGAGAACGGAGAGAGAGAAGGGGAGATTGCGAAAATTTATTGGAAGGGAAGAGAGCTTAGCTATCGTTATTTTGAGGATTTTTATGAGAAGATTGGGGTAAAATTTGATAAGTTTTATCCGGAATCGGAGGTTGCAGAAAAGGGGGTTCGGGAGGTTGTGGAGCATACTCCGGGGGTATATGAGAAGAGTGAGGGGGCGACGGTGTTTAAGGGGGAGAAATTTGGGTTACATACAAGAGTCTTTATTAATAAAGAGGGGCTTCCGACGTACGAAACGAAAGACGTGGGGCTTTTGTTCGAAAAATGGGCGGATTTTAAGTTCGATGAATCGGTCGTCATAACGGGGAACGATATTATTGAGTATATGAAAGTGGTTTTGAAATCGGTAGAGCAATATGCCCCAGAGTTGGTTCAGAAAACAAGGCATTTAACGCACGGAAATGTGAAACTCCCGGGGGCGGTCAAGATGTCGAGTCGGAAAGGGAATTTTATTAAGGCGGTGGATGTTCTAGAGGACGTTAGAGAGAAGACGAGTAATGATTTGATTGTACTTGGGGCGATTAAGTATGCGTTTTTGAAATATCGGATTGGGGGAGATATTGAGTTTGATATTGAGGAAAGTGTGTCGACAACAGGGAATTCAGGGGTGTATCTTCAATATTCTTGTGTTCGAGCGAAGAAGATTCTGAAGGAAGATTCGGAGGAGGAGCTTGATAAAGGATTTAGTAAGGAGTGGGAATTGAATCCTTTTGAGGTTAGGATTTGTAAGAAATTTGTTGAATATCCAGAGGTGATTAAACAGGCGGTTCGAGAGATGGCGCCGAATGTGATTTGCAATTATTTGTTCGAGACGGCGCAGGAGTTTTCTCGGTTTTATGAGAATTGTAAGGTGAATGGAAGCGAGTTTGAGGCAGAGAGGCGGAGGATTGTGAGGGCGTTTAGGAATGTGATGGAACAGGGGCTTGGGCTGCTTGGGATTGAGGTGCCGGAGGAGATGTAGAGATACGTCTTCCGAACATCCGCTAATGTCGCCGTTCAGATTTTGTCCTATGCGCATTTGCTAATGTCGCCGGTGTTCTTTCGGCCCGTCGTCACGGGCGAAAGCCACCTAATACTCGGTCGTAACCTCCGTGTTGCGTCATTAGCGGACGATTCGGAAGGCTCAATGTGTTGAGTTTACTAGGTTGGGCGACGCGGCGGAGGGGAAAGCCGTATGGCTTAAGGTTGCTATTCATAGGGTTAACGCCAGCGGAGCTGAAGTATAAGTACCGTGAATGGATGTAGACGTTAGACGAGGATGTCCAGAAACGGCCGTACGTACCTCTATCGTTGAGATTACCACTGTACCAGTGAATATCACCCGACATCATAACCGAAAGAGGGAGGCTGCGGAGAGCTCTGGAAGGAAAGGCGACGCAGCGGAGGGAAAAGCCGCTTGGGCTATAGTCGCCATACTTAGGGATGACATTAGAGGAGCCGAAGTACAAGTACCGTGAGCTTGTATAGGTGACAGGCGTAGAGACCCAGAAGCGGCCGTCCGTACCTCTATAGATGAGATTACCACTGCCCCAGCCGTAATAGCCCGACATCATAAACGAAAGAGGAAGGCTGCGGAGAGCTCTGGAAGGAAAGGCGACGCAGCGGAGGGATAAGCCGTTTGACTTAACGAAGCCACCCTTAGGGGCGACGTTAGCGGAGTAGAAGCTAAAGTGCCGTGAACTCGTGTAGGCGTAAGGCGTAGATGCCCAGAAGTAGCCGTCCGTACCGCTACGGTAGAGATTACCACTGCCCCAGGCGAGATTGCCCGACATCATAACCGAAAGAGGAAGG
>JAFWKB010000022.1 GCA_017511405.1 Candidatus Saccharimonadota bacterium | reverse complement strand
TCCGCCATTCGCGCTGACAAGCTTCCCGATCCGAAAGACACCCCGTCCGCCGGAAGTTTCTTTAAAAACATTTATCTCGACGAAAAATCCGCTAAACTTGCCGAAGCAAAAGGTGTTCCTGTCCGCAAAACCGAAAAAACCGACGAAAACGGAAAAAAATATACCGAATATAAAGTTAATACTGGTTGGCTTTTAGAAAATGCCGGCCTAAAAGGGAAGACCTTTCATGGTTTTCAAGTCTCCGACAAAGCCGCTCTCGTCCTCATCAATGTTTCCGCAACCTCTGAACAAGATTTGGAACTCGCGAAACAAGAAATTTCAAACGTGGTACAAGAAAAATTCGGCCTCACTCTCGAACAAGAACCTGTTTTTATCACGGAGGAATCATGACAAAACTCCTCGACGGGCGAGAACTCTCCGGCTACATCAAAGAACGTCAATTTAAGATAGTAAAAGCCCTCCGCTCTCAAAAAATTTTCCCCAAACTCGTAATTATTCGTGACAATGATTCTCCTGTTATTGAAAAATATGTCCAGTTGAAAAAACGATATGGCTCCGACATAAGTATAAAAGTCGAAGACAAGCTCGCAAAAGACGTCGACGAACTTAAAAAACTTGTCGACGAGGCTAACAAAGACATTACTGTGTCTGGAATTATCGTCCAGCTCCCGCTAAAAAACTCCGAATCCACCGACGAAGTCCTCAATCTCATTTCCCCTCAAAAAGATGTCGACGGCTTATCAAAAAATGGCGAATTCGACAGCGCTACTGCCACCGCCATCAACTGGTTGCTCGCCGGCTACAATATTGAACTCGCTGAATCTAGAATTGCTCTTGTTGGCCGCGGCCGCCTTGTTGGTGCACCGCTCGAAAAAATGTTTGAAGATTCTGGCTTCGATGTTACCGTATTTCGAAGTCATGATTCTCTTGACTCGCTCAACACTTTCGACATTATTATTACTGCCACCGGCGTTCCTCATCTTATCAAAAATGAGCACATAAAGCCCGGCGCCGTCATTGTTGATGCTGGTACAGCCTCCGAAGATGGAGTTTTAAAAGGAGACTTGGACGATTCCGTTCACGAAAGAACCGATTTAAAAGCTTTAACTCCCAAAATCGGCGGTGTCGGCCCGATGACCGTCTCTATGCTTTTCGAGAATACAATTCGTGCCGCCCAAACTAAAAGCGAGTAATTTTTACATGCGTTTAAGGTTTTTCGCTATAATATAACTATGGATGTCGACATAATTGAACGTATCGAAGAAAAGTATCTCATCACGAAAGAAGAAAAAGATAATCTCCTACGCTCAATTAAAATCCATTTAGAAAAAGATCAATTCTTTTCCGAAGAGGTCTTGAGTTTGTATTTTGACACAAAGACCAACGACCTCGTTATCGAGTCGATTGATCGTCCGGCTTTTCGTGAAAAGTTTCGCCTTCGCGCCTATAACGTCCCGACGAGAAACTCTAAAATCTTTTTCGAGGTGAAAACCAAACTTTCTAAAGGTCGCATTAAAATCAGTAACAAACGTCGTCTAATTATCTCCCTAAAAGATTTTTACGAGTTTTATGAGAAAGGAGAAAAGCTTTCAAACCTCATTAAGAAATCTTCCGACAACAACCCGAGACAAGTTCAAATTGCCGAAGAACTTGATTATCTCGTCAAGTTTTATAATCTCGAGCCTAAGCTTATTATTGCTTCCGACCGCACCGCCTATGCTGGAAAAAATGATAAAAAATTCCGTCTCACCTTTGACGAAAACTTACGCTTCCGCGACGAGAACCTAAAATTAGAAAAAGGCGGCCTCGGTGAAAAATATTTCCCATATACATCCGACCCAAAACGTTGTATAATAATGGAAGTAAAAACCATGAACGCGATGCCGATTTGGTTCGTCCGTGAGCTCTCGCGCCTAAAAATCTATCCCTCTCGGTTTTCAAAATACGGGAAAATCTATCAATATCTAAACGAAAGGAAACGAAATGTTTAGCAGTATCTTCGATACGACAGCTGCTACCCTTGACGCCAAATCAATCTTAATCTGCTCAGCTGTTTCCATTCTTCTTGGCCTCGTAATTGCCTTTACCCACCTACGAACCTCTAAAACCTCTAAAAATTTCCTCATCACCTTAACAATCTTACCTCTTCTTGTTGAGGTTGTGATGATTATGGTTAACGGCTCGCTTGGAACCTCGATTGCGATTCTTGGTGCATTCTCTTTGATTCGCTTCCGTTCCATCGCTGGCAATTCTAAAGAAATCTCCTCTGTGTTTTTCGCAATGGCCGTTGGTCTTGCTCTCGGGATGGGTCACATTGTTTTTGCCGCCGCTATCACTGCTATTACGGTTGTTGTTATTCTCATCCTCTCTAAAACTAACATTTTTAACCTTTCCTCTCAGCCCCAGACTCTCCAAATCACCGTTCCTGAAGATCTCGATTATACTGGCGCCTTTGATAAAATCTTTAAAAAATACACTTCTCACGCTGAACTTGTAAGTTCCCGCACAACTAATATGGGAAGCTTATATCAACTAACTTATGACATTAACCTTAAAAAGACTGCGAATGAAAAACAATTCCTTGATGAAATCCGTGTTAAAAACTCCAATCTAAAAGTTCTCCTTTCGCACGTCTCGAAAGAAAACTTAATCTAATGAAGCCCAAACTAAGTCCTAAACCAAAATCTAAACTCCGTTCTAATCTCCCCATCTTTATCACCGTCTTTCTCTTAATCGCCATAGTTGCTGTTTGTGTCTTTGCTTCAAAAAAGACCGATAATGCCCCCTCCGACAATATCGACACGTCTTCTATCAATTGGGAAAGTTATACCGAGAAAACTATTGAACTAGAAAACTCGCTCAAAATTACCAGCCCAGGAATTTACGTTCTTACTGGAAATTTGTCTGACGGCATGATAGAAATCAGTACATCAGGAATTGTCAAACTCGTCCTTGCCGGCGTTACTATTAAGAATTCGAGCGGCCCCGCGATTCTCGTTAGTGAAGCTAAAACCGTCTTTATAGAAACAAAAGAGGGAACGATAAATACCCTAACTGACTCTGAGTCTTATTCTGGTTTTAATGAAGATATTTGTGCGACAATTTTTTCAAAAGACAATCTTGTGCTCGAGGGTTCCGGAACGCTTGTTGTTTATGGAAACCATGAAGATGGAATCGTTAGTAAAGATAAATTAAAAATCACTTCTGGCACTTATAAATTAGAAACAAAAGACGAAGGTATTCGCGGGCGTGATTCGGTCTATATTTCCGGAGGTAACATAGAAATCGACTCTGGCGGCGACGCAATAAAATCCAACAACTCTGAAGAAATCGGAAAAGGAACGATTTTGATTGACGGCGGGGAATTAACTATTTCTGCTGGCGATGACGGAGTTCATGCCGAAAAAACCGTTACAATTAACGACGGGATAATTAATATTAAACAATCCTACGAAGGAATTGAAGGCTCCTCAATTGCGATTAATGGCGGCGATATTAAAGTCGTTGCAAGTGATGACGGCCTAAACGCTGCTGGCGGAAATGACGGCTCATCCCCTAACATGAGAGATTACCAAGATTCTTCCTCAAATTACCAAATTATTGTCAACGATGGAAAAATCCACATTTATTCATCTGGCGATGGAATCGATTCGAACGGAAGCTTTACTATGAATGGCGGAGAGGTAATTGTTGACGGACCTATTTCGGATGGCAACGGTGCTCTCGATGCTGAAACTGGAGTGGTCTATAATGGCGGAACTTTAATCGCCGTCGGTTCTGCCGGGATGGCGGTTTCTCCGAATAACTCGTCAAATGGCTATTCAATCTCAGTTTTCTTCGATTCCTCCTTCTCCGCCGGCACTAAAATCAGCATAAAAGACGCTTACGAAAACACTATTTTAAGTTATGTTCCCACCAAAACTTTTGCCCACGCCTCTTTTTCCTCTCCAGAATTCCAAGAAGGTTCGACATATACAATATATGTCAACGATGTTGAATATGCTTCCGTTAAACTATCCGGAAAAACTACTCGCTCTGGTTCCGGCGCCCAAAGGATGTTTGGACCCGGGTTTGGACCTGGCCGCTAGAATACATGCTATAATAACTTGGATGCACCCGTAGCTCAGTGGATAGAGCACTGGTTTCCGGTACCAGGTGTCGCAGGTTCGACTCCTGTCGGGTGTACCAAGCTTGACTTTTAACCATTTG
>JAFWKB010000001.1 GCA_017511405.1 Candidatus Saccharimonadota bacterium | reverse complement strand
AATCTCGTAGGGACGGTGGGCGGATTTTTATTTGGAGTTTGGGGGATTTTATGGACGACAATCGGTTCAGCGATTGGAGTTTTGATAGTATTTATTTTGGCGAAAAAATATGGCAGAAGGATTATTCTAAAGCTTTTGCGAAGAAAAGACCTCGGAAAATTTGATGAGGTTCCGGAAGAGAGAGCTGGACTGATTTTCTTTCTTTTTTTTCTAATTCCTGGATTGCCAGATGATTTAATTTCTTACGCAGCGGGATTATCGAAGGTTTCTATTCCGAAGCTCATGTTGCTTTGGATTGTGGGACGGATGCCAGCGGTAGTGATGACGAATTTTATTGGAATGGGCCTAGAAGAAGGTGATTATCGGAAAACTATTATTTTGATTGGGGTTTCTGGAATAATCGTGGTATTAGTAGCGTTAAAGAACAAAGAAATAGTTAGTTTTGTCGAAAAAAGATTTGGCAAAAAAAGAATTGAAAAACGTAGAAAAAGCAAAAACTAACAAAGAGGGGCAAAAAGCCGGAGAAGAATATTGAGGATTTTCTGGGGGCGAGAGAATTTTAAGTTGTTTTCGGTGCGTTCAACGGAAAGCTTTTGAGTTTCTTTAAAATCTTTAACAAGATCTTTAATTAAATTGGTTTTATAGAAAATAGTATTATTCTCAAAATGAAGAAAGAGAGAGCGATAATCAAGGTTTACTGAGCCGATGGTAGCGACTTTACCATCAACGACAGAGGCTTTAGCGTGCAAAAAGCCAGGAGAATATTCATAAATCTTAACTCCGGCTTTTAGTAAGGCTGGATAAAAACTGCGTCCCATACGATAGACGAGTTTTTTGTCGGGAACTCCAGGCATAAAAATACGGACATCAATTCCCCGTTCGGCAGCGCGCACAAAAGCGGACATGAGCGAGTCTCCAAACATTAGATAAGGGGTGTAAAACCAGGCGTATTTTGTTGCCTGAGACAAGAGCTCGATGTAAAGATTATTTGAGATGGAGGCTTCAGTAAATGGAGAGTCGTAATAAGAAAGAATAAAACCATTCTTGACAGGGGCAACATCGCGAGTTGGGGAGAGATAATCGAGGGGAGAAAGACGAGCACGGGAAGGGGTGTAGGCATTCCAAAATTCGACAAACATTTTGACATAGTTTTTCACAGGAGCACCATCAATGCGAAACCCAATGTCCTTCCAATGTTTGAAGCGCATTTTTTTATTGATGTATTCGTCGGCAAGATTGATACCTCCAGAATAGGCAATTTCTCCATCTATGATAAGAATTTTGCGGTGGTCACGATTGTTTATAGTGCCCCTGATAAGGAGTATTGGGTTAAACGCATGACATTTGATACCTTTTTTGCGAAGAATAGCAGCATCGTTTTCTGAAAAAGTCGAAAGTGAACCAAGATCGTCGTAAAGAATTCTAACGTCAACGCCAGCCTTAGCTTTTTGCTCTAATATTTCTAGAATCGAGTCAAGCATAGAGCCGTGGTTCAAAATAAAATATTCGACAAAGATATACTTTTTGGCGGATTTGAGATCTTCTAGCATGCGAGCATACATTTCCTCACCAAGCGAAAAATAATCGGTCGATTCGGCGGGAAGAGTAGGGAAGCCAGTTTTGTTCTCGATATAACGGAAGGTTTCCGCGAGACGAAGATTTTGTTTTTCTAAAGTAGCATAACGTTCAAAGCGGTTGTCGCAGAGGTCGGGCATGTTTTTTCGAGAATTGGCTAGCTGGTCACCGAGGGGGTTCAGAATGGATTTTTTCGAGAAAAGCCAGTAGAGAATGAGTCCCGGAAGAGGAAAGATAAGAATCAAAAGAAGCCAGAGGGTTTCGTAAGCAGTCTCTCCATGAGCGTCGACAATTGTAAGCGCAAAAAAGACCGCGATAAGGGAGACGATTGCCTCGAGGATGGCAGCGTGGGACGAAACAAGGCTCGAGAGGACAAGAAGAACTAAACCTTCAAGAAAGAGAGCAACTAGAACGACGCTAAGTTTGCGAAGGAGACGTTTCATAAAGTTATTATAATGCTTTTTTCGACATAATAGCAAGAGAGAGCCGATTTTTGAAGGCCCAATTTGGATTCTTCGCGAGAAACTCATCGACGGCACGCGATGAACCGGGAAGCTCGGGATTATTATAATCATGAACAATAATAATTCCCCGTTCTTCAAGCTTGGGAACAACTAGCTCGAGTGAGGTTTTAATTGAAGAATAGAGATCTCCGTCAAGAAAAGCAAAGGCAATCTTTTCTGGAACATCTGTGTTTGGGTTTAAACTTTCAAAAAAGCCTTTCTTGATTTTTGGAAGGGGAAGATTCTGTTTTTTGAAGCGTTCGATTACTTCGCGTTTAGTTACGAACAGCTCTCCAGATTTAAAGGCCGTTCCAGCAGAAGAAGCATCTTCTATAGTTTTTTCGGGGAGCCCAGCGAAGGAGTCATAAAGATAGAGCATGCGAGGAGGATTCGGAAAGTTCTGAAGGGTCTTTTGAAACAAGACTGAGGTTTCTCCTTTATAACAGCCAAACTCAACAAAATCCCCCTTGATTTGTTCAAGGAGGATTTTATTCGCTAGCTGAATAATTTCTTTGGTTTCTTGGGGTGTTACTTGAGGAAGTTCAGGAGTCTCCATAGAAATTATTCGTTTTGTGATATATTTATTTGCAGTCGCAATCTTCGCATTCGCAGTTCTCACAATCACCAGATTGGCAAGATTCACAAGAACAGGAGCATTTATCGCCGTCAAGAATAACTTTGGCACGGCGAATCATTTCTTCAAACTCATCGGTGCGAATGACATAGATAGGCTTGGAGGATTTCGTAGCAATGTTTTCGTGGCGATTTTCGAGCTCAGACTCGTTTTTCTCGTTATCTAGTTCGAAGCCAAGGAAACCAAGTTTTTGGGAAACGCATTTACGAATTTCCGCAGAACGTTCACCAATTGTAGCCGTAAAAACGATTGCGTCGACTCCACCGAGAGATGCAGCCATACGGCCGATTTCGGTCTGGATACGATAAACAAACATAGCATGTGCAAATGTACCACGATCATCACCTTCGTCGCGGAGGCGGATTATTTCTCGCATATCGTCAGTTTGACCAGAAACACCAAGAAGGCCACATTTTTTGTTAAGATATTGTTCGAGATCTTCGTCATCCTTAATCTTCAAAGCACGTTTGATAGCAAGTGCAGCGGCGGGGTCAATTGAACCGGAGCGGGTAGACATCATAAGTCCTTCAAGGGGAGTGTAGCCCATAGTAGTATCGTGCGATTTGCCTTTATAGACAGCAGTTAAAGATGAGCCAGAACCGACGTGACAAACGATGAGTTTTTCCGGAAGAATGTTTTCGCGCGTCATATAATTGACGATTGAACCAACAGAAAGGCCATGAGCGCCGTAACGCTTAATCTCAGCTTGGTCGGCAAGTTCTTTGTCAATTGCGTAGTATTTCATAAGCTCGGGACGAGCAGCATGAAATGAGGAATCGGAGATGGCGATAACTGGAGTTCCTTTAAATTCTTTAACGAAAGCTTCGATTTCGTTAGCGACGACAGGAACGTGAAGCGGAGTGCGTTTTTTTGCAATCTCGAGATTTTTAAGACATTCTTTATCGACAAGATGGTCTTCAGTGAAATATTCTCCAGTTGCAACAATTCTTGCAAGGATGGCATCGATTTTAGAAACGCCGCCGAGATATCCCTCCTCAGTAAGGATTTTGTTAAGGACACCTACAGTAGAATTTAGGTCGTGAAAAGTTTCTTTGAGTTTTTTCTTGGTTTCGTCGGCCCGCTTTAAAGTGCAAACAACTTTTTTGCCTTCAAATTCAAAATGAAGAGAGCAAAGAAGTTCATCTTCGCGGTAAAGAGCATATTTTCTTGAGCTCGAACCTGGATTGGTAATCAAAATTAAACGCGGATTTTTCATTATTCTCCTTTTCTAGAATGACTGAGGTATATTATAAACTATTTTTTGGATTTTTTCGAGGCTTTAGTAGTTTTTGTGGTTTTTGTAGTTTTCTTAGTTTTTGAGGTCGTGCTTTTCCGAGGTTTTTTAGAGACAACCTCAGCCTCTTTGATGCCGGTGGCCTTTTCTATGGTTTTTATTTGATTAGATATGGAGACGATTCCGGCAAAGTAGACAATGGCACAAACAACAAGGATAATACCTGTAAGACGAGCGAGTTGATCGGGAATAATAAATTGGCCAGAAATACAAAGGAAACCGAGGATTAAAGTGACGACCGGCCAAATAAAAGCAACAAAGGAAAGGTTGGCGGCTTTTTTGATAGCGGCAAGATTAGCTATGGAAATAACACTATAAAGAATTATGCAGAAACCGATAATAATAGTGATGGCGCTTTTAACAAAGTCGGTTTTTGCAATCAGAAGCAGACCAAGAACGAAGCTCAAAACAATAAGGAAGAGCGAAAAATTAGTGCGTTCTTTTGGAGAGGCTTTAACAAACCGTAAAATCCCAACAAACGAATAGAGAAGCGAGAGTGCCCCGAGAGCAACGACAATCAAATCGGTTACTTGTTCGGCCCAGACAATCAAACACAGCCCCACACAAAAAAGAGCTATGGAGCTTATAATTTTATCTGTTGTAATTTTTGCGAAATAAGATTTTCTGTTCATGAATTAATTATAGCATAAGTTTTATTACATTTGTCACGAAAAAATAGCCTCTTTTGGGGAGGCTATTTTGACTGGGCAAGAAGATTATTACTTGTCGACAACTTCACCTTCGACAGCATCGGAGTCGTCGGAGGTGTTAGCTTCGGCAGCGGATTCAGCGGTAGTGCCAGCGGTGCCGTTTTCGGTTTGGGCGGATTGATAAAGTTTTGCACCGATAGGCATGATCCTATTGTCAAGTTCCTTGGCAGCTTCTTCTAGTTTATCCTTTTCGGCTGAATTATCGTTTAGGACTTCTTTAGCAGCTTCGCAGGCTTTTTTAATTGTGTCTTTATCCTCGTCAGAAATCTTATCTTTGTACTCTTCTGGCATTTTTTCGAATTGATAAACTTTGTTTTCAAGAATATTGCGAGCGTCAATCGCCTCACGTTTTTTCTTGTCCTCGTCAGCGTGAAGCTCAGCTTCTTTTTGAGCTTTTTCGATGTCTTCTTTGCTCATATTACCGGAATTTTGAATGGTGATAGACTGTTCTTTGCCGGTTCCCTTGTCTTTTGCTGTGACATTAAGAATACCATTTGCATCGAGATTGAAGGTAACTTCAATTTGGGGAATTCCGCGAGGAGCAGGAGCGATTCCGTCAAGGATGAAACGACCTAAGGATTTGTTGTCTGCAGCCATTTCGCGTTCGCCTTGAAGAACGTGGATTTCTACTTGAGGTTGGTTGTCGGCCGCAGTGGAGAAAATCTGAGACTTTGAGGTAGGGATAGTGGTATTTCTTTCGATAAGTTTAGTACAAACTCCGCCCATAGTTTCGATACCAAGAGAAAGAGGGGTAACATCGAGAAGAAGAACATCCTTTACATCGCCCTGAAGAACGCCACCTTCAATTGCAGCACCAACAGCAACAACTTCATCGGGATTAACGCCTTGCATAGGATCTTTGCCGAAAATCTTTTTAACTTTTTCGACGACGGCCGGCATGCGGGTCATACCACCAACCATAACAACTTCATTAATGTCTTTGGTATCTAATTTTGCATCTTTGAGAGCTTTTCTTACAGGATCTTCGAGACGATCAAGAAGTTCAGAAACAAGTTCTTCGAGTTTGGCACGAGTGAGTGTGCACTCGAAATGTTTTGGGCCATCTGCGTCTGCGGTCAAGAATGGGAGATTGATATCGGTTGAGGTCGCAGAGGAAAGTTCTTTTTTTGCTTTTTCCGCCTCATCCTTGATGCGTTGCATTGCGGCGGGTTCTTTTTTGATGTCAATTCCAGATTCTTTCTTAAACTCATCGCAGAGATAGTTAACGATGCAGTTATCGAAATCCTCACCTCCTAGGTGGGTGTCACCATTGGTGGCTTTTACCTCAAAAACGCCGTCACCGAGTTCAAGAATGGAAACATCAAAAGTTCCACCGCCAAGGTCGAAGACAGCAATTTTTTCGTTTTCATTTTTATTAAGTCCATATGCGAGCGCAGCGGCGGTCGGTTCAGGGATAATTCTTTTAACTTCAAGGCCGGCGATTTTTCCTGCGTCCTTAGTGGCTTGACGTTGAGAATCGTCAAAGTATGCCGGAACGGTAATAATGGCTTCAGTGACTTTTTCTCCAAGGAAGGCCTCAGCATCGGCTTTAATTTTAGAGAGAATCATGGCAGAAATCTGTTCAGGGGTGTAGGTTTTTTCGTCCATTTCAACTGCAACGCCCGAACCTTTTTCTACAATTTTATAAGGCATGATTTCTAGGTCTTTTTGGACCTCTTTGTCGGAAAACTTTCGACCGATTAGGCGCTTGATTCCATAAATTGTGTTTTTAGGATTAGTGACGCGTTGGCGTTGAGCAACTTTACCTACGAGACGTTCTCCTTTTTTAGTAACAGCAACTACGGAAGGAGTTGTGCGGTCGCCTTCGGCATTAGTGATTACCTCTGGTTTTCCTGCGACCATATATGCAAATGCGGAGTTGGTTGTTCCTAAGTCAATTCCAATAATTTTAGACATGTTTTATTCTCCTTTTTGTGCTTAATTTTAGCAGCCTTAAGTTGAGAGTGCTAATTTCTATATCTAGAATAGCAAACTAGCACTCATTTGTCAAGAGTGCTAGTTTATGTTTGTACCTCTGTTGATAGAAACTATTTGGATGATGGAAGTTTGGTATATTTAGCACTGCCAAAGGCAAGGATAAGACTAAAGATGGGTCCAAGGAAGATAAGACCAAGGGCGAATCCAGTTCCCTTTTTGAAGGACTGGGCAAGCTTAACATCCATAACGATACTAAGAATAAACCAAGCGCCAGGAACAAAACTTAACAAACAAAGGAGAGGTTCCATGCTCAAAATATTAAGGAGGGTATATACATTGTAGATTGGGATTAAAGCCTTCCAGCCTTCTTCGCCGGCTTTTTTGAAAATTTTCCATTGCGCAATTATGCCAAGCACAACAAAAGCGAGAATAATCAACATGATGAATACTAGGGTAAAGGCGCCAATCGCACTAGCTAGCCCCGCACCGACAGCAGAAGAAGAGACGCTTGGGCTCGGATAACTATAATAGTCATAATAAGAGGGAGATGTACTATACATTTTTATTCCTTTAGTTATTATAATGTTAGCTTAATCATAACCGAAAGACGGTTATTTTGCAAGTTTTTTAGCTGCAACATGAACGAGCTCCGACCAAGAAGAGGAGATGTGAGGAGTCGAGGCTAACTGAGTGACCGTAAATTTATGGCGAACTGCGGTGGCAACTTCTTGAATCACGAGTTCGGCAGAAGGGCAAACGATGGTCGCACCCAAGAGTTTATCTTTTGGATCAGCAAGGATTTTAATAAAGCCAGTCCGGAAATCAGACGTATTCGAAGCAGAAACCATCGAGAGAGGAAGAACTGCCTTCTTGCATTTAATTCGCTTGCTTACACAATCATTTTCCGTAAGTCCAGTAGTGGCAATAGACGGAGAAGTGGCAGTATAACGAATAAAACCTTCGTAGTTGCGAAGATTCTTCGACTTGCCAAAAATATTTGAGGCAGCAAGGGCGCCTTCGTAAGCTGAACGCTCAAGGGAGGATTCTTTTCCTAGACAATCGCCCGTAGCAAAAATGTGCTTCATGGAGGTACGGAGCATGTCATCAGCCTTGATTCTGGTTTCAGTATACTCGACGCCGGCGTTTTCTAGACTCAGGTTCGTGTTTGGAGTATAGCCAGTCGCAAGAACCACCAGATTAGTAACGATGGATTTTTCTTGCCCGCCACGTTGGAATATGACTTTTTGTTTAGTGTTATCGATTCTTTCAACGGAAACAACTCGAGATTGAGCTAGAACTTTGATTTTGAGATTTGACGCAAAATATTGAGAGATAACTTGGCCAACTTCTTCGTCTTCGCGCGGAAGGAGATGGCCGGCAAGTTCGCCTATAGTAACTTCGGAACCAAGTTCAGCAAAATAATTAGCCAACTCGCAGCCTGTCGAACCACCACCAATAACGAAGACCGATTTGGGTGGACGAGAAAGACGAAGCGCCTCTTCGGGAGTTGCGCAATAGGCGGATTCTAGACCGACAATATTGCCATGGTTAAGCTTCGAGCCGGTGGCAATAATAAACTTTTGAGATGCGAGAATTTTATCACCAACGGCAATTTCGTAGGGAGATAAAAAGGTGGCGTAGCCAGAATGACAAGCGATTTTGGCGCCTTCGAAAGCTTTTTTCGAGTTGGATCCCGCGCGACGAAGAGCTAATGAACGCCAATTTTGGACGGTAGGATAGTTATAACGGAGACTTGAGACAGAAAGACCAAAACGAGCGCCCAAACGAGCTTCGTGATAGAGATGAGAAAAGTTAAAAATTGCTTGACTTGGGACATCATACGAATTAAGAGCTGAGCCGCCCCATTTATTCGCCTCGATTAACGCAACTTTATGCCCAGTAGCCGACGCAGAAAAAGCAGCAGCTGAACCCGCAGCCCCAGAACCAAGAATAATTACATCATAATCAAATTTTTTTCTCATACTATATTATTTTATTGCGATGCCGATAGAGGAAGGCTAAATCCTTTGAATATTTATCGAGTTCGCAACTCACGACCCTTTCTAAATCGTTATTAGTTATAATTTCTCGATTCTCAAGCCACGATAAAACAGATTCTAGAACTTTGGCTATGATGGAATTAATCGAGTTTTCTGGCAAATTAAGCGTTTTTGATTCTTTTCTAATTTCGGCAACTAAATTATCTGGGCAAAAAACTTCCGACATTTTAATCTCCTCCAATAATTAAGAACACGGTAATAAAAGCAGCTAAAATTGCAAAACCAAATCCAGAAAAAATTCTGAAGAAATTTTTATTCTTGATACGCCAACGTTGGATGTCTGCAAGGTTCTTACCGTTTCGGATGCTGAATCTTAAGATGACCAACGGCAGAGCGGAAAGGCAAGTAAAAATTACGAGGCAAAAAATCTGAAAGATTGATTCTATGCACAGAATTGCGTCGGCGGATAATGCTAAAAGAGGAGCGGTAAACAAAAGTTCCGCAAGCACAACCAGAAGGCCTAGGGAAAAAGCTTCGGGGTTGTCTTTTGTGATTTTCGCGCGACCGTCTATAAAACTAGAAACTTTTCGGGGGAGCCAAAGTTCGGTGGTATTTTTGCGACGATAGTAAAAAAACCAAGCAATAATAGCAAGCGCTATTAAGATTGAAACGAGAATTATTAGAGAAGCGACGGAAAACTGTCCAGATAATGTTAAGGCGGAAATGATAAAACAACTGGCCGACAAGAGCAAGAAAAACATAATAGTAACGCCTGCAATAAAGCTAGAAACGAGACATTTAGTTTTTTTAGGAACATTTTTGCCTAGCGAGGCATGGTAAAGAAGTAGAAGAGTTCCAAGAGGTAGCTGGAGGGAAGCGGTGACGAGACCGCTCAGTAATACTATTCCCAAAGAGACTATAGTGCTCATATTAATTATTATAGCATAAGTTTTAAAAAATAAGGGGATTATGCTTGAAATAAAAATGCTTTGCGTGATAAAGTCTAGCCATGAAAAAGTTGAGGTATAATTATTTAGGTATTGTGATAAGTTTTATGGTGGGGGTTGTCGGAATAAACTTTCAGGTTTTTGCAGAGTCGGAAATAAGCACAGAGACAACTGAGACGGTCACCGAAGAGAGCAACTCAAAGGAGACGCCTGAGGTTTCGCCGGATACTTTAGAGAATGTTTTGAAGATTAAGAGTTACAATCCAGGTTACACTAACGAAGGAGAGTTTGTTGAACTCTTGAAGCTCTCCGAAAATGATATTTCGCTCGCCGGCCTAACGGTCATTTACATAACTTCTTCGGGAAATGAGTATGTTGTCTACGAGTTTCCGAAGGAAAGCGAGATGGTCGGCGAGTCTCTCCTTATGAGACTAGCAAGTTCAGATGAGGTTCAAAATGCGGAGAATTATCACGACGTAGCCGACGTAACCTATACACGAAACATGTCTCAGAGTAAGGGAAAAATTAACTTGGTTTATAATGACAAAGTTGTTGACACACTTTGTTGGGGGCTTGGCGGGGATAATTGTTTCTCGGCATTTAACTCGAAAAAACCGACAACACTGGTAAGGGATTTAAGCGCCGAAGAGTACGAAGATTTATTCGTGCACACTGCTAATTATACTCCGAATTATAATCCAGAGAGTCCAGGACTGAGGATAACAGAAGTCCCGGAGGAGAAGATTGAGCCAAAATGTAGAACTATTGAATTTTCCGAGATTCTAACTTATTTCGAGAATAGCAACGCCGAACAGTTTATTGAGCTATTTAATAGAAGCGACGAAAAGGTTGAGCTTTCTAAATGTTTTTTGAGATATAAAAATAAAAACTATTCGCTTTCTGGAGAGGTAGGCGCAAACGGTTTTAAAGTGTTTTATAATGTCTCGGAATGGGGGTTAAGCTTAACGAAGAATCCTGCTTCATCAAATTTTTTGGAAATAGTAGATGCAGATGGAGAGATTATCGACAAATTGATATACTATAGCGGCCAGAAAAAGGGCGTGAGTTTTGCGATGATCGGGTATAAGAGTGACGGGGCGGAAAACTGGGTTCAAACCTATAATGTTACTCCAGGTGCGGAAAATAGCTATCAACAGTTTAAAACTTGCCCGGTAGACAAGGTGCTTAATTTAGAGACTGGGAATTGTGTTAATGCGACCAGTTTAAAGTCGACGTTGGCGGCTTGCCCAGAGGGAAAATATAGAAATCCACTTACGGGACGATGTAAAAGCTATGCAACGACGGCAAGTACCGAATTGAAACCTTGCGCAGAGGGGTATGAGAGGAATCCAGAAACGGGGAGATGCCGGAAGATTGTAAAAAATGATGGCGCAGATTATAAATTGGAGCCGGAGGTTTTTGAAGAAAAATCAGATTTTGTAGCGATTTGGGCGATAGTGGCCGTAATTGGCGTTGGGTTATTATATATATTATTCCAATATAGAAAAGAGATTGTCGGATTATTTACTAAGAACAATAACGGAAAGAAGATTGATCGTGTTCTCCGAGACAAAAGTAAGACTGATAAACAGAAAAAATAAAGAAATAACAAAAATGGCGGTAAAATTGGGGGGGCAATTTTTACCGCCATTGCTGGAGACGAAATTTCATCTCTTTTAAACAACATGGTTGCGGGGGTTCGATTTGAACGAACGACCTTTTGGTTATGAGCCAAACGAGCTACCAGGCTGCTCTACCCCGCGATATGTTGTATATTTTATCTCAATGTTTAATTATTGTCAAGAGATAAAACCCGATTCTATGGTTCTCCAGTATTATCACATGTTTCAATAGACCCGTCATTAACCGTCCAACAGTTTTTGGTGACGTAGAAGTTCTTATTAATAGCGTCTGCGTCGCTCCCCGTCGCAAGAAGCGCAAATTCCGGATATGGGGAATGGATATCAGCGAACTCTACGCGAGCTTCGACACGGGAATACATGTCATTGGCGCGGCCGGTAGAATCTACGGCGACTTGAACCTTATCAAAGTTGGCCGTCGTATTACATCTGCCACGATTCCCTTTGCTCCCGCCATCGGTACAAAGTTGAATTGAGAAACTAGTACTGGGCTGCCCGTATGGAAGCGACAGTGCAAGGTAGAAAGTGTCAGGATTGCGGCTAGTAACCCCTTTATTCCCACTGATATTTGCGTTGACTGGGGCGGGTATTTCTATGGTAGTGGTACAGCTAAACTCGTCATTTTCTCCTCTGGAAGACGTTTTAAGGTTTTGACATTTAGTTACGGAAGGCACACTAAGTACATCGTGTTTATTGCTGTTTATAATAATATCTCTATCGACATGATTGTTCGAGGAGCCACTTGACGTATCGGCGGTAAGGAATACCGTACCACGGTTTGTCGAGTCATTGTCAGTCGTTTCAAAATCGCTTAACGAATAGGAAGCCGCCGTCTGGATTATCTGCGCGGAAATAGTTGACGGAGTTGGGGCGCCGTCTGAGAAAGGGGTAAAAGAATTCTTGTTTTTGTTGTTATAGTCGGTTCCGTCGTCTTCAGAGAACCAAGATATTTTTACACCCGTTATTTGTTCCGCGCCAATATCTGCAGGTTTAAGGGGGATTACCCGAACTGGGGTTTCCGAAGAAAGAGTCGAACGATAGTCAGAAGTAATCGGATTAAGCAGCACGCAAGTGTAAGCTTGTACGGTTTTCTCGTCATTACCAGAGGTTGATTCTTGCACTAAGACCTCCTTGCCCTCGTTATCAGCAATGCGGCCGAGAGCCTTAGCTACCCGATCGCAATCTGGCTTATCCCCACCCCCTTCTTCGCTTCCATCTTCCATGCTTTTGCCAATAGTGTCTTTAAGATGTTCGCAATCCCCTTCTGGATCCGTTGCGCCACTTTTTTCTCTATTAATGCACTCAAAGTATTTTTTAAGGGCAACTTTCGCATCTTCGACGCCAGCTAAGGCGGAGTCGTAGGCTGCTTGAGACAATTCGTCGGAAGCTGTACGACTTGATTCATTAATGATAATGCGGATAAAACTCAACGTTATTACGCTAAGAAGCAGGGCGGAGACTACAACGACGTAGATTGAAGTTGCGCCTGATTTAAATTTTTTTGATTGATTAGACATAAACCTCCTTTAATTATCCGATGCTTGTATTCCAAAATTGAATTTATTAATTGCACAGTAGCTAAAATCAGCACTAAACATATTTGGGCTTTGGCAAAAGTCGGAAGAGGTCATAATGTTGACTCCTCCTTCGATTGTACCGAGAATAAAAGATCCGGAATAGAACAATCTATTTGTAAAATCAACTTGGGCGGGCGGAAAGATGACTAAATCATAAAGAGCAAGAGAGGTATCGCTGTCTATTAACAGTTCTTTGGGTTCTTCCGTAGGTGCTTTATCGAGTTTAAAGACTCTTTCTCCGCCATTAGAAGGAGGCGATGGGGAGGAGCTTGAATTGGGATAGCTTGCAATTGTCGAGGCGCAGATAGCTCTTGTGGAATCTTCGACTTTTAGAAGGCGGAAATCTTGATATAGTTTTCCATTAATATTTACAGAGAGACGGAGACCCTTATTCTGATTTAATCGCTCTTTAGTGTCAGAATTACTGTACTCGTCACCAAATAAATAGCCAGTATTCCAGATGTAGGTATATTTCCCGGTACAAAAAATGCCACCGATAGGGACTTTACGGCTAGCCGCCTTATCATTGTTAATTTTAACCTTGTCGTAATAGTATTGTTGATAAATGGAATATAGTGCGTGGTTTTT
>JAFWKB010000021.1 GCA_017511405.1 Candidatus Saccharimonadota bacterium | reverse complement strand
CCCCCACGAGTATCGTACTTGTTCCGTTATATACCTCTCTCGCTTTCTTAATCTTGAGCCCACCTTTAATTACCGTGTTTGTAAACGGACTACTCGTCAAATCTACAGTTCCACCCCCTGACGGTACCGTAAAGTTCTTCACCGCATTTGATGCCACATATCCGTGACTCACCGCACTCCCGGCAATTTCCTTGATATAATGTGTCGTTCCTGCATTATAATCCGAAGACGATGTAGCCACCCCACTACTATTTAGTGTCAGGGTCTCTTCAAGATTAGTACATCCCGAATCCGAATAAATCCCGTATTGAATCCCTTTAACGGTCGCCTGTCCTTGTCCAGTTCCTCCGGTTTCTGCGTCTTGCTTTTTAATCTTCACTCCTCCCGTCGGAATCGGAGTATTCATAATTGGTGTAACCAATGAATCGGCCTGCACCCCCGTCGTCGTCGGCGTGAAGGAAAAAGTCTCAACCGTACCTTGCCCATCCCCAACGATATAACCAGGTATAGTCTGATCCGGATCCTCATAATAAACCGCCTGCTCATTTACCGGGACCGAAAAATATTCCGTATATCCATTACTACCCGTCGTCGACACACCACCATAAGTATCATCCGTATCTGGATAAACATCAACGATAATTTTTACGCCCGCAATCGGCTCACCTGTCACCGAATCGACTTTCCTAATCCTGAACTGCGCAAGCTGCGGAGCATATTCAAGCCACCCAATCGCTTGATAGCTTGAGCTCGACGGCTTCGCTCGATAAAAAGTATAGTTGTTATAACTGTTTGGGAAATAAATCGCGAAATAACTTGCAATTTTTTCTCTCAACGTATTAAAAGCATCCATATCAGTAATGCCCGTGCTAGTCCCCTCATAAATATATCCCACCAAAAGGTGTGCCGCCACAAACGCCGCATCCTTCTCTGACCAAGAAGATGTATCTGCTGCCGTCATACTCGCAATTTCGGTTTTCCAAGAATCGATTTCGCCTTCCTGCAAAAACAGCGAATAAAAATCTATCCCCCCGTTTCCGTTCGGGTCAATCACGTCCGTCACAAGCAAAATCTGCACCATCTCCTTATAGCCCGCTCGATTATGAGAAACCGATTGAATCGTCCCATCCGTATCATTCGGCGCCATTTTACTTGGCTCAATACAAATCCCGTTATAAGACTTTTTACCTGACTTTACAGTATAACGTTTAGTATAATATTGCCCATAATAAAAAACCGTTCCCGACGTAATATGTGCCGTCGCCCCAATTTTCGCCGCCATCACAACTCCAAATCCAGTCAGTCCCGCCGAAAAAAGAGCAAGAGCAACAAGCCCAAGCTTGGCCTTCTTACTAAGATTTCCAAATCTAATCTTTTTCTTAAGCATTTTCCTAACATATATTATATATCTAAGTTAACGAGAATCAACCCCTTTACGCTTAAAAAATATATGTTATAATAAATAATATGAAACTTATCGTCGGCTTCGGCAATCCTGGGAACGAATATAACTTCACCCGCCACAATTTCGGGTTTCTTGCCCTAGATTTTTATTTTAAAACTCATAATCTTTCTTGGGCTTCTCACGAAAAATTCTCCGCCATCTATCAAAAAGTTGACGATATCGTCTTCCTTAAACCTCAAACTTTCTATAACAACATTGGCGATTCGGTCCTCGCCTGGGCAAAGTTTTATAAAGTTTCCCCAAAGGACATCTTGGTCGTCTGTGACGATTTTAATCTTCCTTTCGGAACAATTCGTCGTCGCGAATCTGGCTCTGCCGGTGGCAACAACGGGCTAAAATCCGTCATCTCCGCCTTAAAAACCGAAGATTTTCCTCGTCTCCGCCTCGGAACAGGAAACGACGAGCTCCGCCAAAAAATCGGCGACATCGATTTCGTTCTCTCCAAATTCACCCTCGAAGAAAAAGCCGCCCTCCCCGAAATCTTAACCCGCTTGACAACTATGCTAAAATAAAATTATGCCAAAAAACTTAGTTATCGTCGAGTCTCCCGCTAAGGCTAAAACTATTGAAAAATACCTCGGGAAGGATTATCACGTCCTCTCAAGTGTTGGTCATATCCGCAAAGATACTAAAGTCGATGTAAAAAACGATTTTGCTGTTCTCTACGAAATCGACCCTGGACACAAAAAGGTTGTCGCTGAACTTAAAAAAGCTTCCAAAGCCGCCGACACTATCTGGCTCGCAACCGATGAAGACCGCGAAGGAGAATCTATTTCTTGGCATCTTCTTGAGGTTCTCGGCCTTCCGAAAAACACCCATAGAATCACCTTCCACGAAATCACTAAGCCCGCTCTTGAAGCAGCGATAAAATCCCCTCGCACCGTTGACATGGCTATGGTTTCTTCTCAACAAGCCCGCCAAACTCTCGATATGCTCGTCGGTTTTGACCTCTCTGGTGTTGTTCGTCGTAAAGTCCCTGGCGCTATCTCTGCCGGCCGTGTCCAGTCTCCCGCTCTCCGTCTTATCGTCGAAAAAGAACGAGAAATCAAAAATTTCGGGGAAAAATTCGCCTTCAAAGTTACCGGAAATTTTATAGATAAAGAAAATAGTTCTTTCCAAGGCACTCTTGAAAAAAATGCTCCTTCCACCGAAGAGGAGGTTAACGCCCTCTTTGAATCCTTAAAAAATACCGATTTTGCCGTTTCTGCCGTCGACCGCACCGAAGCCGCCAAGGCCAATCCTGTCCCATTCGCAACCGCCGCTCTCCAAATTGAGGCCAACGCCCGCCTCGGTTTTAGCTCTTCGACCACAATGCGCGCCGCCCAAGGCCTTTACCAAGCCGGCCACATTACCTATCACCGTACCGACTCTCTCAATCTCTCTTCTCAAGCCCTCGCCTCAATTGCAAACTTTATAAAGAAT
>JAFWKB010000020.1 GCA_017511405.1 Candidatus Saccharimonadota bacterium | reverse complement strand
TGCGTCGCCCGATTCTCTCGAACAGAATACGAAATACTTGTTTTTCTATTATTTTTATGTTATAATTGTATTGTATCTTATGTACTCTTGAAGGGGGTGAAAAGATGTCGGATAGGATAAGAAATTTTGAAAACTTGGAACTGAAATTCTTGGGAGTTTCTTCAGGACACAGCGATTCTCATACGAACGCCTACTTTAAGCCTGACCCGGAGACTTTAGTTTTTATCGATATCTCCATGTTGAATATCGAGAAAGCAAGGAAGTTGCTTGGGTGGAATCTCAAAAGGGTGATTGTTTTGATTACGCATTTACATCCGGATCATGCCTCCGGAGTAGTTAGCCTCGCTTACGCGGTAAAATCCGTAAATCGGTCTGTTATATTAGAGGTTGTATTGCATAAAAACATCGCGCTTGAGGCTACCAGAATGTTTGATGCTATGGGCGGGAGAGAGAGTCCGCCGTTTGGGAGTAAAGTCGAAAAAGGTATGCCAGTTTATCGGCTTTACGGCTTAGACAGCGTGGGCGACTCGGATGATTATTGCTTTGGAAGCAATGGATGCACGACGAGCAGCACTTATTTGCCGAAGAGGCTCAAATTCAGGAAAATTGACTGTCTCAAGGAAATCATTTCTACGAGACATTCAGAAAAACTCCGTGGAGCTTATGGATTTTGGCTCGAGATAAACGGTAAATCCGTAGTCTATTCTGGAGATACGCTTTTTATCTCGCCGTTCATAACGAAATTAGATTCGATTGCCTATAACTATGGATCGGAGAAAGAAGCGGAGCTCTATCTTGATATTTCCGTCAGACACTCCGGATTACACCTTAACTGGGACTATAAAACGGTCGATGCGATTACGGGGATGCTTAGGCTGATGCCGAATCTGAAGGTAATTTTAATGCATTTCGACGACAATAAAGGTTTTGCGAAGAAGCTGCTTCAGGAAAGAATAGAAAATGAAATCGCGGAGCAGTTCAGAGATAGGATTATGCTTGCCCAAGAAGAACAGTTCAATTAAAAGATTAGCCCATCAGCGTTTGATGGGCCTTTTTATTGACAAATATTAGGTTTTGTGATATAATGGTGATAGCTGCTTGAAAAAGCGGAAGTATTTTGAGTGTTTAACACTTGTAGCTTATCAGTTTGAGAAGAGTCAAAGGAGGAGGAAGAATGTACGACAGACTTGAGCTGAAAATAATGGAACTCAAAAATGATATCCCGTTGTTCGAACAGTTTTTAGAAAATGAGTATCCGGACGGCGAGATTAATGACTGGGAAGCGCAATACATCGTCGAAACGCTGACCGACGAGCATATTGAGTGGATTAAAGAATTTTTGAAAGACGATGATAATAAAGAATATGTCGCAAACGACCCGGAAGCTCTAAAAGCATTATTCACCCTTTTGAATCCGCAGAGCGAAATGATTGACGTTATTCAGGAAATTGTATTTGAGGACGAGGCGCTCGTGCTGGATTCTCTGGAACGCCTGAAAAAGTTAATTCGCATATATTATTCGCAGGACGAAGATTTGAAAGGTTTGTCGGAGTATATGATTACTTCTTATACGAAGTTTCTCGGAGTTGGAAACCAGCTCCTCGATTCTTTGACCAACAAATATCCCCGCACTTAGGCGGGGATTTTTTTAGGATTTATTCTTCGTCGGTTTCTTCAATAGCGGAAAGAAGAGAATCTTCGACATTAGTTTTCTTCTTTTTTTCAGGAGCTTTTGCAAGTTCGATGTCGAGTTCGTAGCCAGTAAGTTTAGAGGCAAGGCGGACATTTTGACCTTGACGACCAATAGCGATGGATTGTTGATCTTCGGTTACATAAACCTTAGCGGTCTTGTCCTTAATCTCAACCTTGACAACCTCGGCGGGAGAGAGAGCCTCGCGGATATATTCGGAAGCATTGTCACTCCAGGTGATGATGTCGATTTTTTCGCGATCGCCAATTTCGTTCATGACAGCCTGAACGCGAACGCCACGGCCGCCGACGAATGTGCCAACGGGGTCGACACCAGGAATAGTAGACATGACGGCGATTTTAGTGCGACGTCCAGCTTCGCGGGCGATAGCGCGGATTTCTACGGTACCGTTTTCGATTTCAGGTACTTCTTGACGGAAGAGATATTCGATAAATTCGGCACAGCCACGAGAAAGGATGAGTTGAGCACCGCGGTCGTCACGCTCGATACCTTTTAGGTAAACTTTAATACGGGAGCCAACGGAATAGTATTCGCCGTCGATTTGTTCGGAACGAGGCATGATGCCGGTTGCACGGCCGAGGTCAATGCGAACAACGTTACGTTCTACACGGCTAACCATACCGGTCATAACTGTGCCGATTTTATCTTCGAACATAGCCAGGACGGCATCACGCTCGGCCTCACGGAGACGTTGGACAACAACTTGTTTAGCGGTTTGGGCGGCGACGCGGCCGAAAGTTTCGACCTTATGTCGTTCTTCGACGACTTCGCCAACTTTTTTACCGCCAGCTTCACTTTCGGGAATTTCCGTTGAAGGATTGTAGGCAAGGCCATCTTCGATTACGGTACGTTCAACAAAAACCTCTGCTTCTCCAGAATTAAGATTTAAGACGGCGCGAACGTTCATCTCTTTGTCGCCGTTATCTTTTCTCCAGGCGGCAGCAATCGCCATCTGGATTACGTCGAGGACAATCTCTTCGGGAAGATTTTTTTCTTCAGAGATGACTTTGACCATTGCGGACATCTGTTTAAGGTCAAGATTTTCCATGTTTTCCTTTCTTTGTAATTTGGGGGTTTAAACTAAAAGTTCCGGCCTTCTTCAGGTCGGACTATAGGGATAATTACATTATAACTTATCCACAAAAATCTGTCAATAACGCGGGGCAAGTTTCTTAGAGTAGACCGTTCTCGGTTCTCCATTTCGGCCAGACGGGTTCGAGCCGAGAAGATAGATGCCAGTTCCATAGTTAAATATTTCTGCTGAATCAGCAAGAGTGCCAGTTTTTAGGTCAGCACCGTTCGTACGGCGGAGGGCAGCTTTTTCCGCAGAGACAGCGCCGGTAATTTTTAATGGTTCGGTACAGGCATCGGCAGTTAGAGGCATAGATTCTCCGGAGCCAGAAACACAGCTGTTAAATTCTCCACGAGCTATCATCCAAGCATCAGCCTCGGTGACGTTATCAGCGATTTTAATATTACGATCAGACATGATAATGACTTGAGCAGTGCGGTAGGTAGAATAAGTTGCATCGGAAAGTTTAATGTTATCTTTAATAAAAATGTCGCCTTTACTGTAGATGAAGATGGTTTCGTTACCATAGATATCGTCGATCGGACCAAAGCCGTTGTTTTGGAAAAAGTCTTGAGTTATTTCTAGGGTAGTCGTTGAGTCGTTTTTATAGTTCTTTGGAACTTCAGAGAAACGACTATATACACGTTCGAAGGTGTTCGAATCAAGGTTAATTCCAGAATTACCAACGAGGCTAGATTTGTTGGAGGTGCAATCGCTATTGGCAATCGTTAAAGGAGAGACGTCGCAAGGAATAGCTAAATGCTCGACATCCCTTTTAGCAACAATTGCATCTCCGGAAGAAAACTTGTTGACCGAGCCATAAGCAACTATAGATAAGTCGGTCCAGGAGCCGAAGATTTGGTTTTTATCACCGGTATTGGTTTCTGTGATGGAGGTGGAGATGCCGCCGCCAGAGCCAACGCTGCCGCCCCAGACTTGAACGGAAGGATTTTTAGAAACGCTCGTACAGGTCGGTTGAGACAAAAGCATGTTTACGCTTCCGGAGGTACTAGAGTAATTGGCGATAGCAATAGAGACGCAAAGCTTAGCGCCAACGGAGATAATAGGAATTTTGAAGGTTGGCGTTGTAAAGGTCGTTGAATAGTTCTCTGCGCTATAAACTCCAGTGCCGTTATGATCGGCAGTTTTTCCGTTAGTAGCGACAACTTCGCAGTAATTATCTTCGAGAGACGTAACGCCGCGATAGAAAACGCAAGCGTCGGTGACGGTCGTTGAACCGCTAGTGACGATGGCATTGGCTTCTTCGGGGGAGACATCATTATTAACGACAAAGAGGACTGTAGAGATTTTACTGTTAAGGTCGGTGATATAGTTGCGATTAATGTCGTCATTCCAACCATCGTCGCGAACAACCGGGAGAGTAAAGGAGACAGCTGAAGATTGGCCGGCAGTGAGATTATTTTTGATTTCCTGTGTAGGTTTAGCGCTGGTGATTTTATAGTTCCAGTCACGGAAGAGCTTTGCGCAACCAGGTACGGAGGTATTAGAGGAATCTTCTGCAACCTCAGGGGCGGAAGACTTTAATTTGGTGTGGCTATATTTATAGCTAGAATCGGAAAGAGTAGTGTCGATACCTTTTGTAGGATTATTGTCTTTATAATAGACTTTCTTTCTTCCGATATCAACATATTTTACAGTCCAAGAGCTCGGGAGATTATAGGTCGACTGGCAGATGTTTTTTGAGGTTCCGGCAGGAATCTCGTCGGTCGTCGTTTGAGTATAACCGCCATGGTCGTTCGCAGAAGACCAGGCCGGATCGCCTTTTTTGAAGGTAAGACCATAAAGATTGTTTGTATTTCCGAGCGAGCATTTTCCAGAGTTGGGCGTCGGGACAAGACAATTCGAGGAGCCGATAAGTCCGCCAAACCAAGAGGAAACCGCAAAAGTATCGTCATTCATGCGGCCCGTTTCCGGGAAAAGCTTATATTTTTGACTGGCGCTTGCAGTGAAGATATTGGAGCTACCGTAAGTCTTACTGTTGTTCCAACTATAGTCAATACCACTGTCTGTACGGCTGAGGGTATGGGAGAATTTGGTTGTGACAGTTATTTCTTCGGTTAAATATTCGCCGCCGTCACGATTGGACCATTTTGCTCCGGTAACAGTATCGATTTCTGGAGTATTGCCTTTGACGGTTATGGTATGGGTGAGGTCAGAACGTCTCGAAACCATTTCGCTATCATCATTAGAATTCCATTGGGGTCGCGATAAATATTGGAAATTAGGGTTCTTAACGGTGACGCAGGCGGCGGTAGACTCTTCATTTCCGTTGTAAGAAACTCCGGAGATGTCAGGGGCGTAGTTGGCAACGCTTTTATAAACAATTTTTTGACAGTATTTCGTGACGGTTCCCTTGTTGGACGAATTCAACTTAGCAACGTCGACAGAAGACTCATTATAGACCGTGGTTTTCGTATCAGAAGTAAAGGAAACCGAAGCGAAGGAAGTTAGATCGGTCCATTTACCATCGTTAACCTGTTGTTGGATTTTATAGAGAGTTGTCGTGGAGTCGTTAGATTTTAGATAGTCGCCCGCGAGACCTAGTCTTGAAACTTTATGGACAAAATGAGCGGTATAGGTATCGTTGGAAGGATAGACGTTATCATTCCAGGCACCAGTGTTCGTATCTTGAACGGAGTGGCTGATTTCTCCGACGGTCTTATTATTGTTTAAATCAAGGTAGTTTTTATTATTTTCGGTTTTTTGGTTTAAGGCTGCAAAGGAGACACCGGAGTAAGTTGCGGTGGAGGTCTTTTTAGGATTGTTGAAGGTTACGCATTCGCGCTTTGGGGGATTACTTTGCTTACGTGATTCGACTCCTCCATCCTTATACGTAATTTCATTGTCGTATGCTAGATTAAAACAGATTGTAGCGCTTTTTCCAAAAGGAATAGTGACCTTATCTCCACTTATATTAACACCGGCGCTTGTAGTAAAACTTCCCGTACCTTCATAGGAATCAGATTCCCCCTTCGATAGCGAAAAACTTTTGTTGAGAGAAGACGGGTATGAATTTCCGGTCGCGATACCGTATCTTGTCGTAGCCTTATCTATGCTAGTATCGTCGTTATACCTTACGATATTATAAAATCGTCTAAATTTAAATTCGGTATGAATACCGTCTCCAGTATAAGTGTTGCCGCTTTTCG
>JAFWKB010000019.1 GCA_017511405.1 Candidatus Saccharimonadota bacterium | reverse complement strand
CGCTTGACGAACGGGATTCTGATGGGTCGAACGGGTAGATTTCTATAATTTTGTCTCCGGATTTGAAACCAGCAGCTTCGGCGGGGGAGTTTTCCATAACATCAACGACGGAAACAGATTCTAGGATTTTTATGTGTTCGTCGGATTTGATGGAAAATTGGTTCTCGAGGAGGGTCGGGAGTCCGAAGAAGGCAAGGACGGTTAGGATTATGAAGGCAACTAGCCAGTTCATAAGGACACCACCAAAGAGGATTAAAGTTTTTTTCCAGTAGGAAACGGAACCGAAAGTGCCTTTCCTCGAATCATCGTCCGATTCTCCATCCATGGCACAGAAGCCACCAATCGGAAGGGCGTTGATAGAAAATATTAAGGAGTTTTGGTCCTTGCCCCAATCCTTTTTGGGAAGTTTTTCCCATTTACGTTTTCCGTTTTTATCTTTTTTGACAAGCCAAGCGAAAATGCGTGGGGGGAACCCGATCCCGAATTCTTTAACGGTTACACCGGAACGGCGGGCCATGAGAAAATGACCGAACTCATGGGCTACTATGAGCGTCATTAAAACGAGAAGCCCTACAAAAATACCTAGAACAATATACATAAGATTATTTTAGCACAAGAAGGATAAAAATGGGCTTAAATCGTGAGGATTTCTTTTTCTTTAGCTTTAAATTCGGCGTCGATTTTATCGTTATATTCTTTAGTTAAGTCGTCGACGGATTTTTCCGCGCGTTTTTTGGCATCTTCGGGGAGTTCGGCGGATTTAAGGTCTTTTCTTGCATCTTCGCGGATGTTGCGGATTCTAACCTTGGACTCCTCGACGAATTTCGAGGCGGTTTTAACGATTTCTTTGCGACGTTCTTCGGTTAGGGGAGGAATTGGAACACGAACGACGCGGCCGTCGTCGGAAGGATTGAGGCCGAGAGAAGAGTCGGAGCGGATTCCGTTCGAGATGTTGGGGATGGTGGCTGGGTCGTAAGGAGTGACAAGAAGCATGGTGGCGCCAGAAACGGTGACGTTGGCAACTTGATTTAAAGGCATCCATTGCCCGTAAGCTTCAACTTTAACGCCAGAAAGCATATCAGGATGTGCGCGACCGGTGCGGACTTTTTTGAGTTCCTCTTTGAAACGAGTTAAAACTTCATTCATTTGTTTTTTATATTCATCGGTGTTAAACATAAAAACTCCTTGTTTTATGTATATAATTATATACTAAGTTGTGTTATAATTCTATATATGGATTCTAAGACTGGTGGGCTTTCTTATGATGAGAAACAGAGACAGGCGGCTGCAGAAATTGCGAGACGTAAGGTTTTGCAGTCTTATGAAGATAAAGAGGTGAAAGAAGCGGCTCAGTTTATTAAGCGGCAGGAGAAGGGTGAAGAGCCAAAAGGATTAGAAAAACAAGGTTCGAGAGGGACTTTGGGGGTTTCTGCGACGCCGGTTTTAAGACAAGTAACGAACGACGAATGGAAGAAATACCATACTGCTTGGCAAGAATACTACCAGAATTATTATAGTCAGTATTATATGAATGCGGCTAAGGAATATGTTGCGAAAGAACAGGTGAAAAAGATCCGGGCGGACGGAGAAGCTCAAGGAGCGACTGGGGTGAAGGGTTCGGCCGTTGTTTCTTCGGAAGCAGAGGCGGAGAAATCGTTCAAAGAGAAAATCCGAGAAAGGGCCATGGAGCGGGCAAAGAAGGCTTCGAGACGAAGGTGGCTTATGCCTATTATTTTTGGGGTTTCTGTCGTGCTTGTGATTTTGTTCTTGCAGTATAACCGGTTGATTTTTGCTCCGATCGCGGCTTATGTGTCACCGGGAGAGCAGCCGTCTTCGGAGATTTCCGCGATTGATTCGAACGTGACTTTGACAAAGGTTTCTGCGGAGAACCGGTTGATTATCCCGAAATTAAATGTTGATGTGCCGATTAATTTTGAGGTTGGACTTGATGATGTGATGACGATGATGAACCAAGGTGTAGTGCATTATCGGATTAATGGGGCGAGTGCCTATCCGGGTGAGATTGGGAATTTTGTAATTACGGGTCATTCGGCGGGCGATATATATTCTTCGAATCAATACAAGTTTATCTTTTCTGGACTTGAGAGACTTGAGGAAGGAGATATTATTTATGTACATTATAACCAGACGAGATATACGTATAAGATGGTGGGAAGGGAGATAATTGATCCGACGGAAGTGTCAAAGTTGATTATCGAGACGGACAAGCCGATGTTAACTTTGGTGACTTGTTGGCCGCTTGGAACAAGTAAATATCGTCTTTTGATTTCTGCGGAACAGATTAGTCCGAGCTATAAAGGGGCGGAAATTGCGAAAGATGTTGATATTGAAATTGGGGATATGGAGACGACAATGCCGAGCAATGAGAAAACTTTGTTTGAGCGAATTTGGGATTGGTTGACTGGGAAATAGTGATTAAATCTACAGGGGTGAAAGTAGTTTTCTATTGACAAAAATAGAAAAGTGTGCTATAATGAAAAGACAGATAGTTAATAATCGATTTCTTGGAGGGATTGATACCAGAGGCTGAGTTCTTCGAGGAGGAAGGAGGCCTCTTTTTTTGGCGATTTTTCGTTTTGGAGTTGGAACTTTTTGAGCTCGGCGAGGAAATTTGGGGCTTGACGGGAAAGGCGGGAAGCACGGTATTCGCGCCATTTTTGAGTTTCTTCTTCGGAAAGGAGAGAGGGATAGTTTTTTGCTTTATAATGGAGGAAAAGTTCGGGGAGGCGTTTGTCGGCAAAGTTAGGTCGGAACTCGGCGAGCGAGGCAACGTCTCCGGTGCGAACTGCGGTGACGCGGACTTTGTCGATGTCGGGCATGAAAGAATCATAGAGAGAGGATTCGACGTCATATGTTTCCCTTGCGAAATCGGCGGTCTTGATTTCTTTTTTGAGGAGTTCGATAATCTCAGGGTGAGACTTAAACGATTGAAGATTTTTTTCTATCTCTTCGGGAGAAAGGTCGATTTTTTTCCAGCCATCAGCTTGGTTAAGAACACCAAGAGGGGCGACGGCTGGGCAATGATTGACGGCGATTTCTTTGACGGTCGGGTAAAAGAGAGTGATGAGTGGTTTTTTAGGGTTTTCTGGAAAATTCGGATCTTCTTTAGAGAATTTTTCTAACATTTTGTCGAGATTTTGGCGCAAGTCGAAGACGGCGATGGAGCCTTTGTCTCCGGCAGCAAAAGGATAGACGACGGTCGTAAAATTATGTTTGCTCCCGTAGCGGCCAGATGTGTAAACAATTGGGGAAGGTGAGCGGAGATTTAGAAGAGATTTTACTTCGCGCTTGTTGCGGAGATTGAAGAGATAATTGTAGAGGCGAGGTTGGCGGGACTTGATAAGACGAGTAACGTCGATAAGGGCATTAACATCGGAAAGAGCGTCGTGAGCGGCTTCATGAGATATACCATTGAGCTTTGTAATGAGCTCGAGGCGATTGGTGGGCTTCCCGTCTTCGGTGACGGGCCAGTTGATATCTTCGGGACGGAGAGCACGAGTCATACGGACGACATCGAGCATATCCCAACGCGAACGGCCTTCTTTCCATTGCCATTCGTAAGGGTCGAAAAAGTTACGCCAGAGGAGATGTTGGATGAATTTATCATCAAAGCGAACGGAGTTAAAGCCGAGGATGATTGTGTCGGGAGTAAAGATTTCTTTATCGAGAAATTCGGCGAGTTCCTTTTCGGTTATTCCCTCTTCTACGGTTTTTTGGGGGGTGATTTTGGTGGTAAAGACGGCGCTTGGGGAAGGTAAGGTGTCGTCAGGGAGTTTGACGAGAATATTAACGGGTTCGCCAACAGGATTTAAGTTTAGGTCGGCGCGCTGGCCGGCGAATTGCATGATTCGGTCGTCGGCGGTATTAAGTCCAGAGGTTTCAAGATCGTAGAAGAAGAAAGTTGGTCTTCCCATCGAAATTACTTTTCCTCGGTCATTTCTTCACTAGTGGAATAATCTTCATTTGAGGAGTCGGAAGAATAGCTTTCGGAATAGGCATTGGCGAGAGCGGTGTAGATTTTGTTGAGAGATTCGCTGATTTCGGTGAGACGTTTGTCTTCAGGGATGGCAAGAATGATGAATTTGAGCGGAGAGTTAGTTCCGCCACAGATTTCTTGTTTGTCGCCATAAGCAAGAGTGCCAGGAATCGTGATTTCTCTAATTCCGCCATATTTCATGCCCTGAACACCGATATACCAACCTTCGATTAAATTATCAGGAGTGACGTTTAGAGGGGCAAGTAGGGAGGTTGGTTCTTCATAATCATCAAGAGAGCTATCGAAAATCGACTCGTCAGAACACCAACCGATGTAATAGGCGGAGTAGTTTTCGCCGAGCTCTTCGCCGTCGCCTTCTTTCAGGTCTTTAGTGGTGACGCCGTTTGCGTTCGCGGTGTTGGAATTATAGCCTTTAACGTTAGACTTATAGGCGACAAATTCGTCAAAGTATTTGTTTGAGAGTTCGGAGGCGATTTCGGTGTATTCGTTCGTGGTTTTTTCGTAGGCGGTTTGTAGTTGGGTCGTGGTCATGCGGGAATAGTCAACCTCTTGGCCGAGAACGATAAAAACGTAAATTGCGATTGATGAGCCGAGTAAGAGGAAGGCAATTAGTCCGATGACTAAACGCTGTTTCCAACTTGTTTTTAATGCTTTTTCTTCCATGCAACCTCCTCTGGGAAAATTCTATACTATTTTTGCGTCAGTCGTTTCGGAAAGACGGACGATGATGTTTTCTATTATAGCAGATATTTCTTCGGACACGAGAGTTTTATTTTTGTCGGATAGGACGAGATGGAAGGAAATATTTTTTGTCGAGGATCCGGGTTTTTTATAGATGGAAAGTGGAGTTAAGGTGAAAATTAAGTCGGAGTTTTTAGAGAGAGTATTAACTATTTCGGTTTTTACCGTTTCGTATGGGACGGTTTCCTGAACGGAGAAAGTAAGGTCGCGAGAAACGGACGGGAAGCGGGAAAGTTTAATCATTGTTTTTTGAGTTTTAGCGGCGGAAATACAGGGGTCGAGGTAAATTTGGAGCGCGGAGCAAACTTCCGAAATTTTGAAGGCTTTTTGGACGGAATAGTCGATTTCTCCAAGAAAACCGAGAGGAGTTTTTTCGGGATTGTTTAAGGAGATTTTTATGGTACGGAGCGGTTCAAAAGGAGTGTTTTTAAGTTCGGCGGCATCGTTGACAGGAGAGAGGATGAAGGGGATGTGGAGGGATTTTTCCAATTCAGCAAGAATATGCTTGGCTTTATAGAAGTCTCCGAAGGTAACCAAGCCGAGGGCGGTTTTTAAAGTTGGGACGCTCTCCTCGGTTAGGCCGAGGGTTTTTCCGGTGACTTGGTTTAATTCATAAAGTGCAAAATCCTTATAACCGGCTTTTTGGTTTTCGTAAGTTTTTTCGAGAAGAGAAGGCAGAAGGGATTGGCGGAAACATTCGAGTTTAGGGGAAATTGAATTGATGATTTTATAGGAATTGTCAGTGTCTTCGTTAGCTTTTTCTTGGAGTTTACGAGAAACGAAGGAGTAGGTGAGAATTTCGTTAGCGCCGATATGATCAGAAAGGATGGTGCGGATTTTAGACTTGAGTTTAAGTAGGGGGTCGACCGAGGCGCAAACGAGCGGACGGAGAGGATAATTTAAGGGGAGGTTATCGTATCCGAGTAAACGACCGATTTCTTCTATGATATCTTCTTTAATATGAATATCAGTACGCCAATATGGGGTTTCGACTTTGAGCATGTCGGAAGCGGAGGAGCTGACTTTGAAGCCGACATTTTCAAGGGTTTTTATGACTAATTCTTTAGAATAGGATGAGCCGAGTAGATTGTTAATATCTTGGATTGTTACGGAAACGGTAGGAAGGGAGGAATCGCTCGATTTCTCGTTAAATCCGAGAAGAGTTCCTTTTAACAAGTCGTGGAAATAATAGAGTGAGTCGTTTATTGCGGGGAGGAGGTCGGAAGCGGGGCGACCTTTGGTGAAACGGGTGATAGCTTCGGAAAAAAGTCCGTGAGCCATTTGAGTTTTTCTTAGATTATAAAGAGAGAAACTGGCGATTTCGATGATGATTTTTTGAGTGTTTCCGTCGATTTCAGTCGATTTCCCGCCCATGGCGCCGGCGAGAGCGACGGGGGTGTCGTTTGAGGTGATGATGATGTCGTTGCGGTTTAAGGCGGCCTCCTCGTCGTTTAAGAGGATAAGTTTTTCACCTTCCCTGGCAAGTCGAACGCCGATTTCGGGAGTTTTGGAGCTTCCGACGGAGATAAACTTATCATAATCGAATGCATGGAGAGGTTGGCCGGTCGTTAGCATGATAATATTGGTGGCGTCGACGATTGGCGAGATTGGCTTCATCCCGGCCTTGAAGAGAAAAACTCCATCTTCGGTTAAGTAAGGTGAAGATTCGGGGAGTTTTTTAAACTCAAAAACTAGAGCTTCGTAACGTGGGCAGATTTTAGAATCTTCGATTTTGATGGAAGGTTTTTGATTATTGGATAATTCAAGAGAATCGAGAAGGTTTTCGGAAAGGAGGTTTTGGATTTTTTCGGAAGGAGAGAACTTTTGGCCGAGAATTCCGGCGACCTCACGGGCGAAGCCGATGAGACCGAAGCAGTCGGGGCGGTGAGTAAGGGATTTGTTTTCAACTTCGATAATTTTGTCGTTTAAGTCAAGAGCATCGGCAAGAAGAGTGCCAGGTTCGGCTAGGTCGGGAGAGAGTTCGATGATTCCGGAATGATCATCGCCAAGAGCAAGTTCGTCGGCTCCAGCGAGCATACCGAAGGACATGAAACCGCGTAGCTTGCGGGCGGAGATTTCGAACGGTTCGGAAGTATCGGCGGTTAGAGGGACGATTGCTCTGGGGGCAATCCAGGCGGCGAACATTCCGGTTCGGACGTTTGGGGCGCCGCAAACAACTTGGATATAGTTTTCGTGTTCGGAGTCGATTTCGGAATTGAGCTTTTCTCCGGCGTCGATTTTGCAGAGATGAAGATGAGTTCCTTCGATTTCTTCACATTCAAGGACTT
>JAFWKB010000018.1 GCA_017511405.1 Candidatus Saccharimonadota bacterium | reverse complement strand
GAAACGGGGTCGATAGAGATGTTTTTGACGATAGCTAAGGTTTTTTTATCATCGATTTTTAAATCGATTGGAGAATGGTAGCCGGCAAGGCGAAGGACTTTTTCGGTTTCGTTATAGGGAGATTTAGCGAGGATCTCAGTTTTTCCGCCGTAGATGACCGAAGGAATCAGGCCGGTTTTACGGAGAGCAAGGGATTGTTTGCCGGTTTCAGTGCGGACGCTCAAACTTAAATTGTAATCAGACATTTTTACCTCCTTAATTTGTAATCTATTTTATAGCAGTTCTCCTAGGAAAGCAAGAGGAGATTTGGGGCGGGTTGCGATAGAAAAATCCCCCTTTAAGGATTGGAGGGGGATTTTGAGGGGGTGATTGCGAGGTCTTCGAGCGAGACGAAACGCTGATTGTCGGGTTCTTCTTCGTATTCGGAGACATTTTTAGCGATCGCCTGTCCAATGTCGCCAAGGCGATGGTCGAAGCTGGAGAGTGTCATCCCAAGTTCTTTTGCAAAATCACTTTCTAAATCGAGATAGTTCTCTTTTCTGAGATGCTTTTCGAAGAGATGACGGAGGGTGTCGACTTCATTGTTCTGTATGAGTATCGTGACGCCGATTGTGACGCCCTGACATTGTTTAGCTCCGAGCATTGAGTCGAGGAATTCGGTTGCTTCTTCGGTTGAGATGGGGTTGCCTCGAAAATAATTGCCGAGAAAACGAATGATTCCGCTTTGACCCTCAGGGGTTTTAAAACTGAACAAACAAATCACCTTCCTTCCTGTAAAAAAGTGCTAGTTAGTAGAACTCGAATGTAAATTATACCTTAAACTATCAAGAAAAGAAAGCAAGAGAGGGGCTAGTTTAAGGGAATTTTAAGGATTAGAGATATTTTTTGAGAAATTCGCCGGTTGGGGTTTGGGAAGATTTAGCGATTTCTTCAGGGGTGCCAGTAGCGACAACTTGACCGCCGCCTTGTCCACCTTCGGGGCCCATGTCGATAATCCAGTCGGCGGATTTGATAACATGAAGATTGTGTTCAATGATAATCATGGAATTTCCGCCAGAAACGAGTTTGTCGAGGATGGCGAGGAGGCGTTTGACGTCGTCAGTATGAAGACCGGTGGTCGGCTCGTCGAGGATGTATAGAGTTTTTCCGGTGGAGCGTCGAGAAAGTTCGGTGGCGAGCTTGATGCGTTGAGCTTCTCCGCCAGAGAAGGTGGTGGCGGGTTGGCCGAGACGAATGTAACCAAGGCCGACCTCTTCGAGTGTTTTGAGTTTGTTGTAAATCGCGGGGATATTTTTAAAGAATTCGACCGCTTCATCGATGGTCATATTGAGGACTTCGGAGATATCTTTGCCTTTGTATTTTACTTCGAGAGCTTCACGGTTGTAGCGGCGGCCATGACAGGTGGGACAAGTTACATAAACGTCGGGGAGAAAATGCATTTCGATTTTATTGACGCCGTCGCCTTGACAGGCTTCACAGCGGCCGCCTTTAACGTTGAATGAGAAGCGTCCGGATTTATAGCCGCGAATTTCTGCTTCGGGTTGGGATGCGTAAAGCTCGCGGATGGCGGTAAAAACTCCGGTGTAGGTTGCGGGGTTTGAGCGAGGAGTGCGGCCGATTGGGGATTGGTCAACGATGACGACTTTGTCGAGATTCTCAATCCCCTCAATGCGGTCGTGGAGGCCGGGAACGGTTTGAGCGTGATTAAGGCGAGCTTGGAGTTCCTTAGCGACAATTTCGTTAACAAGGGTGGATTTTCCGGAGCCAGAAACGCCGGAAACTACGGTCATGACGCCAAGTGGGAATTTTACGGTGAGATTTTTGAGATTATTCTCGCGAGCTCCGACAACGGTCAAGAACTTATCTTTTTTGGCCTTACGGCGTTTTTTAGGAGTGTCGATTTTAAGAGTACCTTTGAGATATTTCCCGGTAATTGAGTTAGGATTATTAATAATTTCTTCGGGAGTACCAGCGGCGACGAGTTGGCCTCCTTTTGAGCCAGCGAAGGGGCCGATATCGATGATATAATCGGAAGCAAGCATAGTATCCTCGTCGTGTTCAACGACAAGGACGGTATTTTTTAGGTCGCGGAGATGCTTAAGGGTGGCGATTAATTTGTCGTTGTCGCGTTGGTGAAGGCCAATTGAAGGTTCATCGAGGACATAGAGGACGCCTTGGAGGCCGGAGCCAATCTGGGTGGCGAGACGAATACGTTGGGCTTCTCCCCCGGAGAGGGTATTGGCGGCGCGACCGAGTTCGAGATAGCCGAGTCCGACATCCTGCATAAATTTGACGCGTTCGCGAATTTCTTTAAGAATTGGATCGGCAATTAAGTGCTCTTCAGGTGTGAATTGGAGGTCTTGATTAAGGATTTCTAGGGCGGAGTCAACGTCCATCGAGCACATATCGATGATATTGAGGTCGTGAATCGTGACGGCGAGAACGACGGGTTTAAGGCGGGCGCCGTGGCAGGTTTGGCACTCGCGGACGCGCATGAATCGCTCAATGTCTTTTTTGACGAACTCAGAAACGTCGGGATTGTTGTAGCGACGTTCGAGATTAGGAATTACGCCTTCGAAGGTAGTTTCGTAAACTGTGCCGGCGGCGAATTTTCCGCGGCCAGAGACGGTGACTTGATATTTTTCTTCACCTGTTCCATAAAGGATTTTTTCGATATGTTCGGGAGAGAGGTCGCGGATTGGAACGTGGATTGAGAATCCGTGGCGTTCCCCTACCATGGCGAGACGTTTAAGCCAATATGAATCGTAAGATATACGATTGAAGGGGCGAATTCCGCCTTCGGCGATAGTTAAATTTGGATTAAAAACGAGAGCGGGGTCGATTTCCATGCGGCTTCCGAGGCCGGTACAAGTCGGGCAAGCTCCTTCGGGAGCGTTAAAGGAAAAAAGCCGCGGGGTAAGTTCGGGGATTAGCTCGTCGGGGTGGAGACTACAAGCATAGCGTTGAGAAAAGGAGAATACCTCGGAATCTTTGACACCTTTGTCGGAAATTGAGGTGGAATTGTCATTGATTCTCAGGAGCTTGATAATTCCCTGTCCGAGTTCGAGGGCTTGTTCGACTGAGTTAGAGATGCGAGAGGTTAAATCGGGAGAAAGGATGAAGCGGTCGACGACGAGTTCGATATCGTGACGCTCGTTTTTCTCGAGAGATGGGAATTCGTCTAGGGCGTAAATGATTCCGTCGACACGAACACGAGAGAAGCCTTTGGAGATGTATTGGTCGGGGATGTGCGCGAATTCGCCCTTCTTTTGTTGGACGATGGGAGCGAGAAGGATAAGCTTTGAACCGAGAGGTAGCTTCAAAACTTCGTCGACGATATCTTCGACGGAACGACGAGAGACGGGGCGGTGGCAAATTGGACAGTGGGGGACGCCGACTCTTGCGAAAAGAAGGCGGAGATAATCGTAAACCTCAGTCACGGTCGCAACGGTCGAGCGAGGGTTGCGGGAAGTGGATTTTTGGTCAATAGAGATGGCTGGAGAGAGGCCGGTTATCGTGTCGACGTCTGGTTTATCCATGACTCCGAGAAACATTCGAGCATAAGAAGAGAGAGATTCGACATAGCGACGTTGACCTTCGGCATAAATCGTGTCAAAGGCGAGGGAGGATTTCCCCGAGCCAGAGAGACCAGTGATGATGACGAGTTTGTCGCGAGGAATGTCGACGTCAATGTTTTTAAGATTGTGTTGGCGAGCTCCGCGAATTTTGATATAATTCTCTTCCATAAACTTATACATTATAATCTAAAAATTGACTTTTGTCTAGAGGGCGAGGCTGGCAGACTTGACTTTTTTAGGAAAGTGTGCTATAATGAGAGGATAGGCTATATTCTTGAATTCTTGGGGACTAAAATTTAGGAAAAAGAGGAGCCGGAGGGGTGATGGTTTCTTGAGAGAAGATTTCTTGGATTTTTTGAGCTGTTTCCGGGAGGAAAGGCGCCAATAAGAAAGAGGTTTCGACGAGATTATGTGCAAGGTTTTTTAGAGATTCTTGAGCTTTTTTCGGATTGGTTTTAGCGAGCGCCCATGGTTTTTCTTCGTCAATTTTTTTGTTGAGGTTCTGAATTTTACTCCATATATAATCGAGGGCTTTAGAGAATTCGAAGGAGTTCATGAGGTCTTTGTAATTTTGGTCGGAGAGGGCGGATTGTTTAAGGTTTTCTAAGGAGGTTTTTGAATCGATCAAGGAGACGGAATTTTTTGCGCAGAGCGTAGAAAGGCGACTGATGAGGTTTCCGAGGTCGTTTGCTAATTCTCCAGAATAGGCGGCGTCGAATTTTTCCCATGTAAAATCGGAGTCGGCAAAAGTGTCGATGTGACGCAAGAAGAAATAGCGGAAGGGTTCGGAACCGTATTTTTCGAGAATGTCGAGGGGATTTACGACGTTGCCGACGGATTTGGACATTTTTTGGCCATTAGAGAGAACGTGGCCGTGACAGAGGATGACTTTAGGGAGGGGTAGGTTTAGGGCGAGAAGCATGGTTGGCCAGATGATTGCGTGAAAACGTAGAACATCTTTTCCGATAACTTGCAAATCTGCAGGCCAAAAGTCGGAAATGTCGTTTTCTGGGAAACCGAGGACGGTGATGTAGTTAGATAAAGCGTCGAGCCAGACATACATGACTTGGTCTTCGTTATTTGGGACGGGGATTCCCCAGGTAAGGCTCTTTTTAGGACGAGAAATTGAGACGTCAGGTGCGTCGTCAATTAAGTTAAGAATTTCTTTTTTACGGAATTCAGGGAGGATTTTAAGCTCGTCGGATTCGATTTTGGACTTGATTTTGTCTCGGAAGGCGGAAATTTTCAAGTAGTAGTTTTTTTCGGAAAGATTTTCGTAGGGAGTTTTGTGGTCTGGGCAGATGCCGTGATTTTCTTCGTATTCTTTGTCAGTGATGAAACTTTCACAGCCAGTACAATACCAACCTTCGTAGGTGGAAGAATAAATGTAGGGAGAGATTTTTTCCCAAATTTCTTGACATCTACGGATGTGGTCTGGGTCTGTAGTACGGATAAAATCGGTTGGTTCAACGTCTAATTTTTTAATAAAATCGCGAAAGACGTTAGAATTTTGAGTGACATATTCTTCGACGGGGATTCCGGCGGACTTGGCTTTTTCAGCAATCTTGTTGCCATGTTCGTCAGTTCCAGCTTGGAAACGGACTTGATTGCCGAGAGATGTTTGGTAACGATAATAAACATCGGCAATACAGTAATCTAGAGCGTGACCGACATGGGGAGTGCCGTTTACGTAAGGGATAGCAGTGGTAAGATAGAGGGATTTGGACATAGGTTAAAAAAGAAGATTAAAGCACGAAGGCTAAGACTAAGATAAGAACGACAATAATAATTCCGCCACCGCCAACGATTAGATAAACTGGGTTAATTTTTCTTCCTTCGAGGAAGGCGGGTTTTTTAAAATGGATTGTGCCCGGTTTTTCGGGGGCATCGGCAGGATCGTTGAAGGCGACGTTGGGGGGAGTTTTTTGGTCGGGAGCCGGTGTGGTAGCAGGGGTTGAGAAATCTGCGGTAGGGGCCGCGTTTAAGAAGGGAGATGGATTAGAGTCAGAAGAGGGTTGTCCCGGTGTCGGAGCGGTCGGCTCAGTGGGCGGGGTTAAATTGTCAACAGGTATAGCGGAAGGGACTGGAGGAGTGGTAGAAGCGGCTTCTTCGGGGACGTCGTTAATTGCTTGTTGAAGAAGCGAGGGATCGATTGTCGGGGCGTTGGGAGGGACGGACGGGGCCGAAGGTTGTTCTTGGGCGAGGGGAGTAACGGTAGCTGCAGAAGAAGGTTCTGTCGGGCCAGAAACGGGAGCTATCGGTCCGGTCGCTGTTGTGTCGGGCGCGGTCGGGGAGAGAGGAGGAGTGGCCGCCGCGGCGGGGTTTGTAAGATTAGTAGAGTCGTTATTCATATTTTTATTTTACCTTTTTTTCAGTTTTTTAGCAAGCATTATGTAATTGTTGAGGTTTAAGTCTGATGGCCTGGCGTTTTTGCCAAATCCCAAGTCGGTCAAGAGCTGTTCGGCTTCAGTTTTAGAGATGAAACCGTTCAAGGCGAGATTAGTTGAGAGCTTTTTGCGCGGGTTAGAAAAACACTTATGGATAAAGTTGAGGATTTCTGAATTGGAAGTTTTAGGGGTATTATGAGGAGTGAGGATGAGGATTCTTGAATCGACTTTTGGAGGAGGAGTGAAAAGATTTTTGAGGACGATTGGTCCGAGGGATGTGTCGGCAAAATTCTCTACAAAAATGCTTAGGGAAGAATTGCTAGGTATTTTATTGATTTTTTCGGCGACTTCTTTTTGAACGAGAAGAACAATTTTTTCAGGTTTGTTTTTAAGAGAGAGGAGCTTTTCGATGATAGGAGTAGTGATATAATATGGAATATTTCCGGCTACAACAAAAGGTTCTTCGATTTTGTCGAAGTCGAATTTCAAAATATCTTCGTTAAAGACGGTAAGGTTTTTGCCTGGGAAAGATTTTGGCAGATTTTGAGCTAGGTTTGAATCGAACTCGATTGCAAAAACTTTATCGAAGCGTTTGAGAAGACTTGAGGTGAGAGTGCCGAGACCAGGGCCTATTTCGATACAGAGTTTAGGCGGGTTTTCTAGAGAGGTTTCGGGAAAATCAGTGACTAAATCAGCAATTGATTCAAGGGTCGGGCGGTCTTTGAGCCAGTTTTGGCCGAGGGATTTAATATTTTTCATCAAATCCCATCCCGAATAGTCCAATCTGTGGCGATGTCGAATTGCTCTGGATTTGAGGCGGCAAAGCCTCCTGTGTCGTAGACTTTTCCGGGTCCAAGGGAGGTTTCTACGACGGAGCAGCGAGGATATCGAGAGAGATTGG
>JAFWKB010000017.1 GCA_017511405.1 Candidatus Saccharimonadota bacterium | reverse complement strand
CCGTCCTCTCAAATGCCTATGCTGAAGAAAAAATTGAAGGAAAAGAAGAAACTCGCACCGTCCTCAAACTCCCGTTTGCTCTTGCGCCTTATAAATTCTGCGTCTCCCCACTTCTCAAAAACAAGCCCGAGCTTGTCGAAAAAGCTAAAGAAGTCTACGAATTGCTCAAAGAAAAATATACTTTTGTCACGTGGGACGATTCTGGAAATATTGGGAAACGCTATCGCAAGCAAGACGAAATCGGCACTCCGAAATGCGTCGTAATTGATTTCGACACATTAACGGATGGCACGGTCACCGTTCGTGATCGCGACACGACCGAACAAATCCGTATTAAGCCCGAAGAACTCTAAATCGTAAAACTCAAACAAAAATAGCCCCCATATGGGGCTATTTTGATATATATATTACTCAGTTGCTTCTTTGAAGGCTTTTTTAGCTTCATTAATTCCGTGCCTAAGCGCCTCTTTTGCCTCGTCCACGGTTTCGCAGAGTTCTTTCTTTGCTTTTACCTCAGGGTGAGCCTCAACATAACGGTCGATAGAATCTTTGATTACCTTTTTTGCTGTCTTGACGTCCGCAAATTCCTTAACCTCTGTCGTACCTGGTTTCTTCAAATCTTTATAATGGTTAAAGTGGAATTTGATTTGTTCGATAAGTTGTTTTGGCAGGTCTTCGAGTTTTTGATACTTGTCACCATTATTCCTGTCATCGACCGGGACTACGATAATCTTGTCGTCAACTTCTCCGCCATCGACAAATTTCATTACACCAAGAATTCTAGCTTTGAGCCAAATCCCAGTCGTGAGCGGTTGGTCAGTAATTACGAGCGCATCAAGTTCATCGCCGTCTTCGTCAATCGTTTGTGGAATAAAACCATAGTTACAAGGTTTTGCGAAAGCAATTGGTTCAACTCGATCAAGCATAAAACAGGCGTGCTCTCTGTCCCACTCGATCTTGTGATTTGAACCGGTTGGGATTTCAATTACAACGTTGATTTCACCTTTTTCGTATTCTCCTGGAGTTAAGACTTTATTAAAATCAGCCATATTTTTCCTCGCTTAAATTATTTCCATCTTATTATAACATATTATTGATGATTTGGGTCGCGGTCTGGTCCGCTTTGGATAAAGATTTTTTGGTTTTTAATCTCATCCGGAAGATAATTCTTATCAAGATGAAACCCTGTCTCCCACTTTTGTCCTGCCCCATAGCCGAGTTCTTTCATTAATTTCGTTGGCGCATTTCTAAGCCAGGTAGGCACCGGAAGTCCCATTGACTTTCTTGCCAAATCTTGCGCGGCAAACCACGCATTTGTCGTATCTCGACTCTTTTTCGACTTTGCAAGCGCAACTGTCGTATGTGCAAGAATCAACCCGCTTTCTGGCATTCCAACCCGTTCAACGGCTTGAAAGCAAGCCGTTGCGAGACTAAGTGCCCCATTTCCGGCGAGTCCAATATCTTCGCTTGCAAAAATTACCATTCTTCTCGCAATAAATTTCGGGTCTTCTCCAGCCTCAACCATTCTTGCGAGATAATAAAGCGCCGCGTCGACGTCGCTTCCGCGCATCGATTTAATAAATGCAGAAATGTTGTCATAATGCTGGTTGCCTTTCTTGTCGTACCCCGGGACTTTTGTTCCTGCGGCAACTTTGACGATCTTTGCATCGATTTTATCCTTAGCAAGCGAAAGCGCAAGTTCTAAATCTCCAAGCGCGCTTCTCGCATCTCCGCCCGAGAGCTCGGCAAGATAATCGACTCCTTCTTCGGTCAATCGCTCCTTAAACCCCTCTTTTTCTCCTGCTCGATATATAACATCTTTAATTGCATCTTTAGATAGCGGAGAAACAACAACAACTCGGCTTCTTGATAAAAGCGGAGAAATAACCTCAAAACTCGGATTTTCTGTCGTCGCCCCAATTAGAATAATCAACCCCGACTCAACGTGCGGCAAAAACGCATCTTGCTGGGCCTTATTAAACCGATGAATTTCATCCACAAATAAAACTGTCCGCGTTTTTAAGTTCCAGTTCACTTTTGCACGTTCAACAACCTGTTCAATATCTTTTTTCCCGCTCGTCACTGCAGAAATCTCTACAAAATCCGCATTATATTCTTGAGCTAAAATCTTCGCCATTGTCGTTTTGCCCGTCCCCGGTGGCCCCCAAAAGATTAAGTTGACCGGCTCGCCCTTTTTAACAATCTCTGTAAGAATCTTCCCATCCCCAATAATCTCGTTCTGTCCAATAACGTCGTCTAGTGTCTTTGGTCTCATTCTTTCCGCAAGCGGTACTCTATTCATGGGCAAATTATACAACATTTTTCTCAAAAAATAAAACTACAAGCATTTTCATAATATAGCATAAACTTGACGAAATATCTAAATTATAGTAAAATGTATCTCAATATGAGCAAAGGTGTAACTGTTAAGAAAACTATATCCAAAACAGAAAAAAAACGCATAGTCAATACGCGCTTCTTCTCCGTTGTAAATGATGCCTTCGACCTCTTTTATCTTATACTTAAACGCGGCACTGATATTATCTTTGGCATTATCGGCTGCATTTTTACTGTTCCAATCATGGTTATTGTTAAAGTTTCCTATCTTTTACACTCCGACACAGCCCCAGTTTTCTATGCTCAAGAACGCATCGGAAAAAATGGTAACATCTTTAAACTCTACAAATTCCGCACTATGGTAACGGACGCCGAAGAGCTTCTAAAAGAACTCCTAAAAAATCCCGAGCTAAAATCCGAATGGGACAAGTATCAAAAACTAGAAAATGATCCTCGAATTACGAAAATGGGAAAGATTTTAAGAAAAACATCTCTCGACGAGTTTCCCCAATTCCTGAATATCTTAAAAGGCGACATGTCGCTCGTTGGCCCACGTCCGCTTACCAAAGGCGAGCTCGACAAACATAATGGTAATCACGAAATCTATGAAAAGGTTCGTCCCGGGATTACCGGTTGGTGGGCGGCGAACGGTCGTTCTGACGTCGACTACGAAGAACGTCTTTCTCAAGAATATTTCTATGTAGAAAACCGGAGTTTGCTTCTAGATTTGAAATGTATCGTTAAGACCGCCAAAGGTGTTTTGTTCAAGGAAGGAGCTAAATGAGTAAAAAATACAACTATTTAATTGTTGGTTCTGGGCTTTTTGGTGCAACTTTTGCAAACCTCGCCAAAAAAGATGGTAAAAAAGTTTTAGTTATTGAAAAACGCAATCATATCGCCGGCAATATCTATACTGAAAAGCAAGAGGGAATCAACGTCCATAAATATGGCGCTCATATTTTCCATACCAACTATAAAGATGTTTGGGATTTTGTTAACTCTTTCTCTGAGTTCAATCGCTATACGAATTCACCCATAGCTCGAATTAAAAACCGCATTTTTAACCTTCCGTTCAACATGAACACCTTTGCTGAACTTTGGGATGACTGTTTTACTCCTGCTGATGCTCTTCGGCATATCAACGAAGAAAGAAAAGAGATTAAGGATACCCCTAAAAATCTTGAAGAACAAGCCATCTCTCTCGTTGGCCGTACGATTTATGAACTCTTAATCAAAGAGTACACTGAAAAACAATGGAACCGTGACTGTAAAGAGCTTCCTGCCTCCATCATCACTCGCCTTCCTGTCCGCTTAATTTATGACAACAACTATTTTAATGACCGTTATCAGGGTATTCCTATCGGCGGATATACGAAAATGGTTGAAAATATGCTGTCAGGTATAGAAATAAAACTCGACACCGACTTTTTCGAACATAGAGACGAGTTTGAAAAACTTGCCGACAAGATTGTTTATACTGGTCCGCTCGACGAATATTTTGATTACAAACTCGGAAATCTCGATTGGCGCTCGCTAAAGTTTGAATCCGAAACCTTGAACGAAGAAAACCATCAAGGAGTCGCCGTCGTCAACTATACCGGACACGAAGTAGCTTATACGCGCGTAATTGAACATAAACATTTTGAAGATACTAAATCCGATAAAACTATTATCACCTATGAATATCCCGCTGACTACAAGCCGGGCATGGAAAAATATTACGCAATTAACGACGAGCGTAATAATCGTCTCGCCGAAGAGTATAAAAAACTCGCAAAAGACGAGAAAAATGTTATTTTTGGCGGCCGCCTTGCCGAATATAAGTATTACGACATGGATGACGTAATTAAATCCGCATTTGATACTTACGAAAGAATAAGGAGTGCAGAATGAAAGACATAAAAGTATTTGTTGCGACGCATAAAAAATATCAGATGCCTCTTGATAGCATCTATCTCCCGATTCAAGTAGGTGCTCATAAAAAAGAAAGTCTCGGCTATGTTCGTGACGATTTAGGTTATAACATTTCTTCGAAAAATCCGTTTTTCTGTGAACTAACTGGACTTTACTGGGCAGTTAACAATTTTGACGCGGATTATATTGGCCTCGTTCATTATCGTCGTCATTTTTCCGAAACAAAAGCCCATGAAAAAGAATCGTCCAAAAGGCTCAAACATGCTTTGTCTGGCGAAAGAATTAATGAATTGTTAAAAGAAACCGATATTATCCTTCCAAAAAAACGAAACTACTATATCGAAAATCTTTACGATCATTATAAACATACGATGTACATTGAACCGCTCGATGAAGCCGGAAAGATTATTGAATACTATTATCCTGAATTTTATCCTGAATTTAAAAGACTCAAAAAACGCACTTCTGCGCACATGTTTAATATGATAATCGCTAAGAAATCTATTCTTGAAGATTATTGTAACTGGCTTTTCGATATTCTATTCAAACTCGAAGAGAGAATCGACATGTCGGTTTATGATGATTTTCATGCCCGTTTTTACGGTCGTGTTTCTGAACTCTTACTTGATGTTTATATCAATACAAAAGGTCTAAGTTATAAGGAAGTTCCCGTTCTCGATGTTGAAAAGGTTGACTGGTTTAAAAAAGGTTTTGCCTTTTTAAGCGCAAAATTTACTGGGAGGAAATATGCCAAAAGCTTCTAAAAAGAAAATCCTCTTCTATAACTGGATACAGTTTGACGAACCAAATAATCTGGGCGGCGGAGTAAATGTCTACCAAAAAAACCTAATCGAAGAACTAATTAAAGAAAATAAATATGAAATTTATTTTTTAAGTTCGGGTGTGCGCTACGATATTTTGAGAAAAAAGACATATATAGAAAAAACGAAAAACTGTTTTGGTGATAAATGTAAAAGTTTCAGAATTGTTAATTCCGCTTGCACTGCTCCAATGAGCTCTATGTATGAAAATATCGATACATTTCTAACCGACGACACTACATACGAAACGCTTAAGAATTTCATCAAAGAACAAAATGGATTTGATATTATCCATTTCAATAATATTGAAGGTCTTTCGTCGAAATGCCTTGAGATAAAAAAGGACTTTCCTAAAACAAAAACAATTTATTCTTTGCATAATTATTTGTGCTTTACTCCGCAGGTCAATATGTTTTATCTCTGCGAAAATGCGGACAGTAAAGAAATAGTTAAAAAGCCTAATCAAAAAAATACAATTCGTTTTTATAAACTCGATTCCAAACTACGCAAGCTTAAGTGCTCTAACTTATCTACTAAAATTCTATCCAAAGCTAAAAAGATAGCGAACGGCAATGTCAAAACAACGCAACAGACTATCTGTATAGATAATAAGGATATCGCTCGTTATTGCGATCAGAATGTCGGGCGGATTAATGAATATATCGATATAGTCCTAGCCGTATCTGAACGTACAAGAGAAATAGGCATTAAACATGGGATTGACGAAAACAAGATTCATACAGAGTATATAGGAACAGCTTTCGCAGAAAAAGCAAAGTATAAACTACACGAGAAAGAGCCAAATCCCTACTTTACTATTGCCTATATGGGATATTTCGAGAAAGTAAAAGGATTTAATTTTCTAATCAATGCTCTTAAAAAGCTTCCAAACGACGTCGCGAAGCGTGTAGATTTTGTTTGTTATGCAAGAATCAAAAGTGACTCAGACAAAGAATTAGCCTCGGAGGTTATAAAGCTCAACAAACATCTACATAGTGCAAAACATTTTAATGGCTATTCTCACGAGGAACTTGGCGAAATAATGAAAGATGCTGATTTGGGTATCGTTCCAGTTATCTGGGAAGATAATTTGCCACAAGTTGCCATTGAATATGCTGCACATGGCGTACCTGTATTGGCGAGCAATCTTGGCGGCGCACATGAACTATCAAAATGTAAAGAGTTTGTATTTAAGGCAAATGACGAAAAAGATTTTTTAAACAAACTAAATAATATCATTCTTGATAGAAATCTAGCCAATAAATACTTTGAGAACATGATACATCTAAACACGTTGCGTGATTATATTGATAAATTGGAGGGGTATTATGATAAATAAAACAAATAATGAAAAAATCGATTTTGTCGTCCTCTGGGTTAATGACAATGATCCAAAGTGGCTTAAGAAAAAGGCCGAATATTCGCCAGCGCTAGATTCGGACAATGGGAATAGCAGATATAGAGATTGGGATCTTTTTAAGTATTGGTTTAGAGGAATAGAAAGAAATGCTCCCTGGGTAAACAACATTTTTCTAGTAACTGACCACCAAGCTCCAGATTGGCTAAATACTAACCATCCCAAGATTAAACTAATCAATCACGAAGATTATATCGATAAAAAATACTTACCACTCTTCAATTCGTCTGCGATTGAATGTACATTATGCAATATTAATGGTCTATCTAACAAGTTTGTTCTTTTTAATGATGACATGTTTATTATTAATAAGACCAAAAGTCGGGATTTTTTCTTAAACAATCTCCCGAGAGACGAATTCGCAGAATGTCCAGTTCGGCCAAATGCTGGAGATACTATATTTTCGCATATATTGATTAATAATACGGAAATAGTTAATAGTCATTTCAATAAGAAGAAAAATTATATTAAGCAACCATTTAAATATCTAAACATTAAATATGGCCGTAATAATCTCAGAACGCTGTCGTCATTACTCTATAAAGAGTATATTGGCTTTCATAATCCGCATATTCCACAAGCGTTTGATAAAAAAACTTGGCAAAATGTCTACGAGAAAAACAAACCAGTTTTTGAACTAACGCTAAATAATAGATTTAGATCGAAAACCGACATCACGCAATATTTAATAAGGTATTTCCAATTAGCAAGCGGCAATTTTATCCCGAGGTCTAGCGGTTTTGGAAGGTATTTTGATATCAACGAAAAGAATATCAAAAAAATAATTAAACATATCGTTAAACGAAAAACCAAGACCGTTTGTCTAAATGATAATGATGACGGCAACGTTGAGAATCATAAAATCGCCATAAACGAAGCATTTCTAAAAATTTTCCCGGAAAAATCTTCGTTCGAGAAATAACCATGGAAGAATCCTAATGATACATTACATAATTCTAGTATTAATGGTTGGATTTCTAACTTTCCTCGCCGATAAGTTCTATAAAAAGAGCTTTGCTTCGAGCGTCGTTTTTTCCGCTATTTCCATTTTAGTACTTTGTGTATTTGCGTCGATTAGAGATTATTCCGTTGGTATAGATTTGCTTGGTTACGGCATACCGATGTTTAAAGCGGATACATCCATAGCCGCCGTTTTAGATGTCCCGACAAGGTATGGCACTATCGAATATCTTTATCATTTTACTAACTTTGTTATAAATAGTTTATTCGGTAGCCCAAGAGTTTTTCTTTTTGTCCATCAACTTGTTATGTCGCTGCTAGTATTTTCAATCGCATTCAGAGAAAAAGAAAAACACTCCACCAGTATTTGTCTAACAATGATAACCTACTTGTTCTTCTATTATTTTATGTCGTTCAATATCATACGTCAGACTTTAAGCTGTACTATATTGTTGTGGGGTTATAAATATCTAGAAGAAGAAAACTATAAAAAATATCTTTTAACTGCATTAGTGGCAACTCTGTTCCACCAATCATCGCTAATTGCTCTAGTGTGCCCAATCATATATAAAATCTGTTCAAAAGTAAAATCTGGTGCAATTATTATTCCTGCAATCACAGCCTCGGCAATATTCGCAATATATCAATTGTTATCGCTAGCAGTAATGTTTATACCAACTTTGTCAAAATACTTCGGCTATCTGAAGGGAGATTCGGATATTAGCTGGAAGATGATTCTGATGAAACTTATTCTTCTAGCTTTTGTTATTATTTTTTACAAAAAGAGCAATGCTAGCAAATCTTCAGAGAATAAACCTCTACTTTGTATGGTTCTATTAGATGCGGTTTTCTATCTTAGTACAATTCGAATAAAATTCGGCTATAGGCTTTCATATCCTTTCTTGCCTTACTTTATCTTGCTCATACCAAGAATCGATGCCGGATTGGAATCCAAAAAAGATAAAGCATTCTTTAGGATTGGAATCACGGCTCTATTAGTTGGCTATTTTGTTGTTAGATTTATCATAATAGGTTTTGACGGAATATATCCGTATATGTTTGGAGTATAAAATGAAAGCATTAGAAAAAGTTAGTATCATTATACCAGTTTACAATACGAGTCCTTCACTACTGGAAAAATGCGTCGAGAGTGTTCTTTCCCAGACTTATTCCAATATGGAAATTCTCGTCATCGACGACGGAAGTAGTTCGGAAGAAACTTTAAAGAAGCTTTCTGATTTTAAAAAGAATAAAAGAATTAAGATTATTCATAAAGACAATAGCGGTGTTTCCGAAACGCGAAATGTTGGTATAAGAAAAGCTGAAGGAGATTATATCGTTTTCTTAGATTCGGACGACAGACTGGCGCAAGATTTTGTAGAATACGCAGTCTCGCTAATGGACGACAAAACGATAGTTATTCTTCGGACTGCCAATGTTGATTCGGAGGGGGTTCAAATCAGTCTAGAAGACAATCCGAAACGAATTTACTGGCCTAAGAATGATATTTTTGACATGATTAAAAATAGCAGCAGTGTCTTTTGTGGACATGGCGCAATGATTCCGAACAAAATTGCAAAATCTTATAGTTACAACAAAGAATTAGCTTACGGCGAAGATATGGACTACATGTTCAATATAATGAAAGATGTAAAAGTAATTTTTGATCCTAAAATAGGCTATTTCTATGTAAAGAATCTAACTAGTGTAACTCACGGTTTTGATGAGGAAAAAACCTTGAAATACTACAAAGATATGCTGAAGGTATATGGTAGCATTGCAAGACTATACAATAAAGCTGATGACCGTATTCATCAAATGCTCTATGAAAAAATTAATATAGCGATGACTCGGCGAATAATTTGCGGTGAGAAAAGCTTCAAAGCATATAAGACAATGTTAAAAAAGCTACTATCATTATCAGGTATTAAAAGAGTAAAAATAGTTGAGCATGTCCCTTCTAAGCAAGCAATCAAAATCTTCTGTCTTAACCATAGGTTATTATATGCGCATTATGCCATAACAAGATTGGCATACAAGGTTAACGGGGAAAAACACTATTTCTAAGGTCATATTGAGGAGAAAATAATGAAAAAAATAGCTATCGTTACTATTGATGATAATAACAATATCGGTAATCGGCTTCAGAACTTTGCCGTTCAAGAAGTTTTGCAATCTCTGCTTCCTTCGGATACTATGATTGAAACTTTGAAGAATACAAATAGAATCGAGCGTCGGGAAACGATAAAAAGACGCGCAAAAAAAACGCTCATTAAAATAAAAAATTATAAACGCACAAAAAACTTTGCATTATTTAACAAAAACATTTCTTTCACAAAAAGAAGTTACGATGCATCAAATAATAATTGCGAGCTTAAAAACAAATTCGATTATTTTATTGTGGGGAGCGATCAGGTATGGAATCCAAACTACGGTTGGCTAAACTCAATTGATTTATTAAGCTTTGCAAAACCTGAACAGAGAATTGCCTTTTCTGCTAGCTACGGAATAAACGATATCCCGGAAAATAGAAAAAAAGATGTTGCTAAGGAACTGGAAAAGTTCAAAGCAATTTCCGTACGCGAAGAACGAGGTAAAGAAATAACCAAAGCTCTGACAAGAAGAGAAGATATAGAAGTGTTGCTCGACCCAACCATGCTCATCAGCGATGAGGCTTGGAGCAAATTAGCGAAAAAGCCAAAAGAGCTAGAACAATCTAAGCAATTCTTGCTTTGCTATTTCTTGGGAGGCATACCAGATGAGTATCGACAAGAGATAGAAGCGTTTGCTAGAAAAAATAACTATCAAATAGTTGACATTCTTGATAAAAAATCAAAATTCTATGCGTGCGGGCCAAGTGAGTTCTTATACCTTGAAAAGAATGCATCGTTAATTTGTACAGATTCTTTCCATGCGTCAGTTTTCGCAATTCTTAACAAAAAACCATTTATCGTGTTTGAGCGAGAGGGAAAAACCAATGAAAAAATGACCTCCCGCCTCGACACACTAATAAAAAAGTTTAAACTAGAAAACCGTTGGTATAATCCATCAAAAGGCATTTTAAAATCTAACCTTACGGTTGATTATTCTGATGTAGATAGAATACTAGAAAAAGAGCGTCAGAAATCTGTAAATTTCCTCAGAAAAGCCCTAGATATATAATATATAATAGATAAAAAAGCAAACTTATGGTATAATTATTAAAATGAAACATAATCAGAGAAAATTAGGCGCCGTTCTATCTTATGTCTCGATTTTTGCGAGCACGCTTATTCAACTTCTCTATACACCGTTCTTGATTAAATGTCTCGGTCAAAGCGAATATGGTCTTTTTTCTCTAGTCTCCTCCATAATTGGCTATTTAACAGTTTTGGACCTTGGCTTTGGTAATGCGATTATCGTTCATACTGCCAAATATCATGCCGCCGGAGAAAATGAAAAAGCCGAAAAGCTTCACGGCATGTTTCATCTGATTTATGTCGTAATCGGGATTATCGCGGGAATCATAGGTGCCATTGTTGCCTTAAATACTGAACGGATTTTTGGCGCAACCATGACTAGCGAAGAACTCAATAAAATGAGAACAATGTTACTGATTCTCTCGTTAAATTTGTTCCTTACTTTCTCTTTTAGTATCTATAGCTCAATTATTACGGCCAACGAAAGATTTGTCTACCAAAAAATCCTTGCAATTATTAACACGATTGCGAAGCCTCTCCTAATGATCCCTCTTCTTTTCATGGGATATAAATCTATCGCCCTTTGTGTTGTTATTACTATAATCAATGTCGCCGTTCTTGTCTCAAACTATATTTATTGCAAAAAGAATCTAAAAGCAAAGACAAAGTTCCAAGGGTTTGATAAAAAACTCTTTAGCACAATTTTTGGCTATTCATTTTTTATATTTTTAACTCATATCGTAGACAAGATTAACTGGAGTGCCGATCAATTCATCCTTGGGGCGGTTTCCGGAACAATCGCAGTCTCGGTTTATTCTGCCGCTTCGCAGCTCAATACGATGTTTATTAACTTATCCACTGCGATTTCGAGCGTCCTCCTGCCAAAAATGTCTAAAATGATTGGAAAAAATGCACGCCCAGAAGAGTTTACGGAAGAATTTATAAAAGTCGGTAGAATCCAATATTATGTTATTTTTCTTATGACTAGTGGACTTATTCTTTTTGGAAAATGCTTTATCCGCCTTTGGCTAGGCGACGATTTTAGTGAAGCATACCAAGTTGCTCTGATTCTAATTATCCCCCTAAGCTTCCCCTTGATTCAAAATCTCGGACTCAGCATTATGCAGGCTATGAATAAATATAAGTTTAAGGCGATATCTACTGCTATCATGTCGGGTTTCAACATCCTTATTAGTATTTTTCTCGCACAAAAGTACGGAGCAATTGGCGCCGCAATAGGAACGGCAATCGCATTGGTCATCTGTAACATTCTAATTATTAATATATATTATTACAAAGTAATAAAGATTAATGTCTTAAAGTTTTGGAAACAAATTATTTCCATGACTATCATTTTTGCAATCCCGTTCACACTGGCTCTTCTGTTCGAACATTTCATTTTTGCGCCTTCAAACTGGACAGAATTATTCATGGTTATCGGAGGCTATTCCGTACTCTTTGGTCTAATTGCGTATTTTGCCTGTATGAATAAATATGAAAAAAGAATAATAGGAAAGACTATAAGTCTCATAAAGAGGAGATAAGATGAATCTAAAAGCATATATTAAACGCATCCCTGGCATTAACAAACTATGCACTATTCGTAGGTTTAACAGAGAATATTCTTACGATCAAAGCATTTTTATAAATAATTATTCCCATTCAAAAAAGACCAAACAAAAAATTGGATACAATATGTTATTGATAACTCATTCTCTTGAAAAAGGGATGGGTAGTAAAAATCCGCGTCGCTTCGGTGTTTCTAAGACTAAAGAGCTAATGAAACAAATGTGCGAATATGAAGAATACGGACAAGCAGACAAAGATTATGCTTTTATTTGCGCGATTAATGCATTGCGTAGCTATATAAAATTCTATGAGGCTCGAGGTTGGGAAGATACTGATGAATATCGAGAGGTCAAAAAGTTTTTGAGCAATTATTCTAATATTGCAGAGATGAATGTGGGTAGCTTTATCGTTGAGAAAAGCGTTCTAGAAGCAGATTCGAAAATTGATTACAAAAAGTTTTTGGCTAGCCGCCATTCCGTTCGTGAATTTTCAACCAAAAAACTTTGTGATGAAGATTTTAAAAAGGCTGTTGATATCGCCAGGCTATCTCCATCGGCCTGCAATCGCCAAATGTGTAAAACCTACTATGTCAAAAATGCAAAAAAGGCCAAAACAGTTATTGATGCTGCTCAAGGATTTGGTGGCTTCGAAAAAGACACAATTAATGTTATTGTTGTCACGTTTGATACGAACGCAAACTATTTCGTCGGCGAGCGTAACCAAGGTTGGTTCAATGCTGGATTATTTTCAATGAATCTAGTTAATGCCCTACATTCTCTCGGAATCGGTACATGCTTCTGTCAGTTCGGTAATACCTCAAAAGAAGAGGAAGATCTAAAGAAGAATCTCGGAATCCCAGAAAGTGAAAGAATAGCCGTTATTATAGCATCCGGTTACTATCGTGAGAAAAATACTGTTCTCGCAAGTCCCCGAAAACCAGTTGAAGATATTTTTAGGATAGTATAGTATTCCTCCGGTTTGACCATATATCATTATTATAGTAATATATTAGACACAATGTCAAAAAACGTTCATAAAAAGTCGACAAAAAAACCTGAAATTATTGTCAACTCAACCAAATCTAATAATTCTAAGTCTTCGAATACTATTTTGAGAATTATTTCCGCTTTCTTCCTTGGATTTTTGATTATTTCTATTATTATTTTTACAGTTTCCCTCAAAAAACTCAATCTTCTCGCTCCCTGGCATATTGTTCTCCTCTTTATTGCCGAAATTTTACTCCTTCTCCTTATCAGTTACAAGCTTATAATTAGCCCGAAAACCACTCTCGTGACTAGAATCATACTGATAATCATTTCTGCTTTAATTGGCTCACTTTCTCTTTTTGGAAATCACTATGCCGTCTCGACAATCAAATATCTAGAAAATATCACTACTGAGCCTTCTGAAACACCAACCTCTCAAGAAACCGAGTTCAACGATTCTCCTTTTATTGTCTATATTAGCGGAAGCGATTCTCGTACGACTCTGAATAATAACGATCGTAGCGATGTTAATATTGTTGCCGTTGTTAATCCGAGAACTTCTAAAATTCTTCTTGTTAATATTCCACGCGACTATTACGTCCGCCTCCATGGAACGACCGGAAATCTCGATAAACTTACTCATGCGGGAACCTACGGAATTGAAATGAGCAAGAAAACAATCGAAGATCTCCTCGGAATCGAAATTGACGCAACCGTCAAAGTTGGTTTCGATGCTGTCGAGACTATCGTCGATACACTTGGTGGAATCGAAATTGAATCCGACCAAGCATTTACGCCTCATACTGACAAGAGTTGCTATATTACAACCGGAACTCAACAAGTTAACGGAGCCTGTGCTCTTGCCTTTTCCCGCGAACGTATGGCTTATGAAACGGGCGACCGCCATCGCGGACAAAATCAACAACAAGTTATTACGAAGATTATCAAGAAACTTTCCGAACCCGCTTATCTGCTTAAGCTCCCAGAAGTTTTTAAATCTGCCGAAGGTCTTTTCCAAACCTCTTTCTCTTATCAAGAAATTACCAATCTAATCAAATACCAGATTGCTAAGCGTCCTTCTTGGGAGGTTGAATCGGTTAGCCTTGATGGCTCTGGTGCTCACATGCCGACTTATTCTATGGGCGCTCAAAACCTCTACGTTATGGTTCCCGACGAGTCCACTATCGAGGCAGCAAAAATAAAAATAGCAGAATACCTGAAAGATGGTGAAAAAGTTGACGAAAACGAAAATCTATGATAAAATAGTATCATATTATGGAAGAGTTAGACATCAAAGATTTTCTTTCCTATCTTAAGAAATATATTATTCTTATTTTTGTCGTTCCGATTCTTGTAATTATTACGACATTTTTTTACGATTCTAAAATCAAACAACCGCTCTATAAAGCTACTACTAAAATCGCTTTAATCCAATCCGGCGCGAACAATACAAGTTCCGCAGCTACTCTTAACGAGATTAATGCCAACCAAAAACTTATTTCTACCTATGGCGTAATCGCTAAGAGCAAACTTGTTCTCGAACCTGTTATCGAAAAACTCAATCTGGAAACTACTCCCGAAGAGCTCGCTAAAAATGTCAAAGTGAATGATATTGAAGAGACAACCATTCTTGAAATCTCTGTTACTGATAAAGGTTCTACTCTCGCCTCTGATATCGCCAACACAATCGCCGAAGTATTTACGAACGATATCGATTTAATTAAAGATTATAATAATGTTGCTATTATCGAACGAGCCGAAGCTCCTACCATGCCTTCAAATAATACTTTGAAGCGTGATTTAGCTCTCGCCCTTGTTCTCTCGCTTTTTGGCATTGTTGGTATTCTCTTTGTCATTTATTACTTTGATGACACGATTAAATATAACGAAAATCTCGAAAACGCCATCGGTCTTCCAATTATCGGCAAAATTGCCAAAGGGGAAATTGAATCTGGTCCTCGCGGTACCGAACTCGTCGTTGAAAAATTCCCTAAAGCTGTCGTAAGTGAATCGATTCGCAGTCTCCGCACAAATCTCCAATTCACCTCAATTGACCATAATCTTCAAACTATTCACGTTACTAGCTCCGCTGCGGGAGAAGGGAAAAGCTTCATTTCTTCGAATCTTGCCGCTTCTTTCGCTCAGGCCGGAAAGAAAACTCTACTTGTTGACTGTGATCTTCGCAAAGGTCGCCAACATACAATTTTCAAAAAATCAAACGCAAAAGGGCTTTCGAATCTTCTAGCCGATTCTACTCTCGCCCCCTCAACTTATATTCAAAAAACGAATATCAAGAATCTATATCTTCTTACTCGTGGAACTTCCACTCCTAACCCGAGCGAACTACTTTCTTCCCGTAAGAATAAAACACTTATCTCTAAATTAAAGAAAGAATATGACATCATTATCTTCGATAGTGCTCCATGCAACGCAATTACTGATCCGGTAATCATGTCTACTCTCGTTGACGAAACCATTATCGTCTCTAAAAATGGCAAGACTCCTCGTTCTCTGCTTGCCTCCACGAAAGATGCTCTTACTAAAGTTGATGCTAAAGTCGCCGGTGTGGTTATTAACCAAATCGCTAAAACCGAAGGATACTACCATAGTTATTATGGTGGCTATTATGGCGATTCTACATCTTCTAAAGCAAAAGGCAAATCAACAAAATAAAATCTAAAAACATATCATGTACGACCTCCATTCTCACCTTCTTCCGGGCATCGATGATGGCGTGAACTCGTTCGAAAAGAGTCTAGAGATTCTCACTTTTCTCTCATCTCTCGGGATAAAAAAAGTATTCGTAACTCCTCATTATGTAACAGATACAAATTACGCTAGCCCTCGTTTCGAAAACGAAAGGCTGTTTTCTAAGCTCCAGGCATACGTTAAAGATTCTAAAATCAACATCGAACTTTTTCTTGGCAATGAACTCTATATCGACCGCGACCTTTCTAAGCTTTTAAAACTAAAAAAAATTTCTTCTCTCGCAAATACAAAGTATCTTTTAGTCGAGCTTCCAATGTCGGGAGACTATGAAGGTTATGAGGATATATTATATAGTTTAATCTGCGAAGGTTATCAAATAATTCTAGCCCATCCGGAGCGCTATCTTTCCTTCCAGAAGAATTATGAAACAGTCAAAAAGCTTTCTAATCTTGGAATCCTTTTTCAATCAAATATCGGCAGCATTGTTGGACAATATGGTCGTCCAGCCCAAAAAACCGTTAAAAAACTCATCAAAGACGACCTGATTTTTGCTTTTGGAACAGATGTTCACAATACCCATCATTTTACCGAATATGAGCAAGCGCTTAAAAAACTCAAAAAGCTTTATGGCGACCGTAGATTTATTGAAGTTTCCGAAAAAAATCCTCAAACAATTTTCCATAACTAGCTTGACTGGCTTATAAAGCTTCTGTTATAATTAAACCTGTAGAGCATTTTGGAGGTAAAATGAAATATAAGTTTAAAACTATATTATTATCCGTTGTTGCTATTGGGCTAATTTTTGGATCGCTTTTTGTTTTCAAAAAGAGCCCTTCTGTCGCCTCTTACAGTTATTATGAATCTCTTAAAATTTCACCCTCCTCGCTCAATGGGAACTCGATTTGGGGTGGGGGAGAGTCCTTTGACACAGTTGTTGCGGCCAAAGGCCTCGATGCTTGGGCGGCCTTCTATTCCGCAACTCAAAAAGCCTCTGGCGGACTCGATCCTTCCGGAGCTCTTTCGATTAACGGCGTTCCGTACCAAATGAGCTGGACCGGAACAAGCGACTATAACGGAAATGATACTATCCGCCTCTACTCTGAACATACCTCTACTCGCATCAATCTTGATACTATTGGCGCCTACGAACATCTCTATGTCCTCGGCACGGCTGGCGGGCCTGGAGAAGGGAATTATGCTAACTTTGCCGTTCGTGTTAATTATACCGACGGCAGCGTCGACGAAACCTCCTACCGCCTTTACGACTGGTATGATGCTACTTCTGTTTCTGGTGTCTATAAATGGCCTAATCTTGCCCGTCGTCTTGTTGTTGGTTCAACTTCTCGAGGAGCCGGCGGAAAGACTACCACGACCTATAATTACGAAGGCACTACAACTGGCTCCCCTTATCTCCAATCTGCTACTATCAAGGTTGACCCGAAAAAACTTGTTAGTTCTGTCGACCTTGTTCTAACTGGGAAAAATGATAGTACTAACATCGAAGGTATCTATTGTGGAATCTATGCCGTCACGGGCATGGTTAACGTTTCTGCGCCAAATCCGGTAGAAACTGTATATGTTAGCAATGTTACTGAAACTACCGCCAATATCTATTGGGATTCTGTTTCGAGAGCTACGAGCTATCGTCTTGATATTGCTCTTGATCCTGATTTTAAAAACATTTTACCCGATTATAACAACCGCCTCGTAAACGATACTTTTCTCCTTGCCGAGGGCTTAAGCGGTGATACCGTTTATTATACCCGTGTTCGCGCCGAAAACTCTGAAGGACAAAGTATTAGCAGCAATGTTGTCGATTTTCATACTGACAACGAGACTCAACCTCCAGTTGTCACCCTGAACGGTAAACCTAACGTTATTCAAATTAACGATCAACTCATTATTACCGCGACCGACATTAGCGGAGTCAAGAATATCGAAGAATCACTCGATAACGGAGAAACTTGGGCTGTAATTGCCGAAGGTGACCACGCCGAAAAAACCGTCACGGAGAACGCAACCTATTGCTATCGTGCTTCCGATATTTATGACAATATCAGCGATAAGAATTGTATCACCTATAACAAACTTGATACCAATAAACCGGTTATAAGAGTCAATACTAATGGATACGAAGAAGAGACTTGGACCAAAGAGCCTGTAACTTTGACTCTGGAAAATCTAACAGTTAACGTTGGCGAAACGAAATATTATTATTCTACCAATGGAGAAAACTGGCAAAGTTATACTGGTTCCGTACTCCATAATAGCGAAACCTCGACCGAGGGTGTAACCTACTATTTTAAAGCCGTAAGCGAAGCTGGAATTGAAAGCGATGTCGTTACTGCCCTTGTTAAAAAAGACAATACCGCCCCTTCCGGAGAAATCACCAGTGAAGAAAACTCCTGGAACAAGTTTTTTAACACGGTCACCTTTGGTCTTTTCTTCAATAAAACTGTCAATTTCGAGATTAGTGCTTCTGACGACCTTTCCGGAGTTGCTAAGGTTGAATACCTAGTTTCAAAAGATGTTTTTACGACCAAAGAAGAGGCCGAGGCCGCTTCTGGATGGATTGAGGCAACCGGAACTGTGAGTGTAAATCCAGAAAAAGACTTTGTTATTTACTATAAATTAACCGACAATGTTGGCAATACTTCAGTTATTAATAGCGACGGTATTATTCTCGATACGACAAAAGCTTTGATTCGCGGTTATGTAAACGCAGATAACATCTATGAGCTTGAAGATGATAAGGTTTATTATCTTGCTCACCAAGTTATTGTTACCGATAATAAGGCTATTGAAGAAATCAAAGTTAACGGAACTACCGTTCCAGTCTCCGAAACAAATATCATTGGACTTTCTGGAGCGAGCAACAACATCTATCGTATCGAGGTCACCGATAAGGCCGGAAATAAAAGTTCTATGGCTATCAACGTTGGGTTAATTAGTGAATTTGATATCAATGTTACAGAAGATAATTATAAGACCGACGATAAAGACGATATCGAGAATGCAAAACAAAAACTTGAAGAAATTAAAGAGACAGAAGGTGAACGTGGAACTGATGCCGAAAAAGAAATTATCGATTCTCTTATCGATAATTACGAAAACATTCTCGAAAAAATCAACAATCTCGAAGCCGAAATCACCGATGAGCAAAACCGCGGCGACGCAATCCCTGATATAGATCACGTTACCTCCGATAATCGCGAAGATATCGTTGAACTCTTAGAAGATGTCGAAGCAACTATAGATGAAGACGGAACTCATCTTACTATCAATGAGAATAATAATCTTCTCGAAGAAGAACAAGAGCTAAAAGACAAACTTGCTCGCCTCGACGAAACGGAAGAAAAAGAAGAAGAAATCGAAATCGTTAACCATACCGATACCGAGATTATCAAAACCAATGATAAAACTGAGCTTGAGGAGCTTAAAGAAACTGCCGAACAGCTTCTAAGCGGCAATAACTTGACCGATGAAGAACGCGAAACGGTTGAAGCGGAAAAAGCAATAATCGATGAGCTTCTTGAAAGAATCGAAGCGGCCGAAGCTGCCATACATACCGAAGATATTCTCGAAGTCATCCCTAAACTACCCGACAATTACACTAGAGACGACAAAAATGATTTAGAAGAAGCTAAAGAAGATTTAGAAAATGCACTAGAAGAATACGCCTCTAACTACACCGACGAAGAAATTGCTGATATCTTAACAAAGATTGAGCAAATCAACAACGCCTTGAATGATATCGCTGCCCAAGAGGAAGAGGAAATTCGCCAAACGACTTTCCCGGAAATCTCCGTAGTTTCTGAAACTTCCCGATGGATTTCCTTCGATATTGCCGGAATCTCCGCAACCGATGCCTATGGAGTTAGTGAGCTTTCCGTTTCTAAAGACGGTGGCGGGAGTTGGGAAAAACTTTCTGACCTCTCTTCGACTACTTATACCGTTGAAGAAAATGGCACCTATATTTTCCGCGCCACTAACACTTTCGGTAACACTAAAGAACAAACCGTAATCTACCACAATATTGACTCAATTCGTCCTGAGGTTGAGGTTGAAAGCTATGGCTATGAGCTTGGTAGCTGGACAAACGAAACTGTTGTTCTAACTGCGCAAAATGTCGCTCCAAACCTGAGTCCGGTCAAAATTTACTATAAAGATGCCACCTCGAGTGAATGGAAAGAATACCAAGGTGCTGTCTCTATTGAAAACGATACCGACCTGAAGACCTACGAATTTAAAGCTATTTCTTCGGCCGGCCTAGAAAGCGAAATTGAAACCGCCGACATTAAGAAGGATAGCGTTGTTCCGACCGCATCTATTTCTGAAAGTGATAATTCCGTAGCCGTATTTCTTAATCAAATCACTGCCGGTCTTCTTTTCAAACAGACCAAATCTTACCATGTCGAGACAAACGACGACCGCTCTGGTGTTAAATCGACCGAATATTATATCTCCAGTTCTGCACTTGCTCAGGAAGAGCTAGACTCTGTAGTGTGGACCAAGAACAACGGTACTGTTTCTGCGAACCCTGCTACTGCGGTCTATGTTTATTATCGCATAACCGATAATGCCGGCAACATCATTATTGTTGATAATAACGGCACTATCTTTGATCTCCCTAAAACCGACACCGTCGACATAGAAACCTCTGTCCAAAACAATAACTACTCCACGATTATTCTCGGAAGCGGTGAAATCTCCGTCATTGACAATCTAGAGAATAAAACTATCAACGATTACAATGCAATAGAAGATGCAAGGGCCGAGCTTGAAGTCTACTCCGTTTCTCATGATTTATCTTCTGAACTAATCGAAGATGTTCTCGATAACTATGCCGACACCCTTGAAGAAATTAACGAGGCCGAAGAACGTTTTGCTATTATCGTCGAATCTTATAATTCTCTCCCGGATAACGGACATATTAACTCCGACTATGAAGATACTGTAAAAAACATTATTGATGTTATCTCTACCATCAAAACCGAAAACTATACCCACCTCACGCCCGAAGAAAAAGCTAAACTCGAAGAAATCCTCGATAACCTTAATCAAAAACTCGAAATAATCGAAACTATAAAAGCCGAACTTAAAGAGGTTGACGATAATGTTAATAACTACAGCAAAGATACTGTCACCTCTGATGATGTTGATGACCTTAAGGCTCTTCTCGAAGAAATCAATGACCTTGAAACTAACCCCAACATTTCTGAAAGTGAACAGGCTCATCTCGAGGAACTTGAGGAGCTAATTAACGAATACCTTGAACGCATCGAAGATGCCGAAAAGGCCTTAGAAAAAGCCAAAGAAACGGACGAACCAAGCGCAAATATCACTCCCGAGAACGTCCGTCCTGAAGACCAAACCACTCTTGAGAACGCAGCGGAAGGCTACGCTGAAGCTCTCGGTGTATTTGATGGAAACTTCTCGTTGAGCGATTTGTTTAACATTAATAGCCGCATCTCCATCATCAATTCCGCTCTCGATGTACTCGACCAAGTTGCTGAATTCGAGAATATGATTTCTCGTCTCCCTAATCCCGAAGATATCAACTATGGTTCTCGCGTCGCTGTTAAGGCTGCTCAAATCGCCTATAACGAACTCTCCGAATATGGTCGCTCTCTCGTTGGTCCAAGCTTAATGGCGAAATACCGCGCCGTTATCGAATCTTATCGCATTTATCTTGAAGGTTCTCCAATTCTTTATGCCTTTGAAACTCTCGATGTCTTCTGGTGGAGTCTCTCGACACTCTTCATTATCGGCGCCTTTACCGTCGCAGTCCGACACACTCGCAAATGCTACGCCGAAGACAAAGACAACGACAAATTCTAGTCTCAATTGTGCTACAATAATATCTAAAGGAGGTATTATGCCAGAGATTAAGTGTCCCAACTGCGGAAAAACTTTTAAAATTGACGAAACAAGCTATGCTGATATCGCACGCCAAGTTCGAGACCAAGAGTTCAATAAAGACTTAGAATCAAGGCTCCATTCCCAAGAGGAAACGAGTAAACTAAAGGCCGAGGCTGACCTCAATACCGCTCGCAATGAATATCTCAAGCTCAAAACCGAAAAAGAAGCCGAAATCAGGGAACTAAAGCTTAAACTTAACACTCTTTCCGAAAAATCCGAAACCGAAAAGGCTCTCGCTGTCTCAAACGCTACCTCTCTCCTTGAAAAAAATGTCTCCACTCTCGAAAACGAGCTAAAACTCAAGGATTCGGAAACTAAAACTCGAGAAATTCTCACTCGAGAAAAATACGAAGCCGCGCTAAAACTCAAAGAAGAAGAAATTGAACGTCTTAAGGATTTAAAATCGAAGCTTTCAACTAAAATGATTGGCGAAACTCTCGAACAGCATTGTGAGAACGAGTTTAACCGTCTTCGTCCGACCGCCTTCAAAAACGCTTATTTCGAAAAAGACAACGCCGTCTCTAAGACCACCGGCTCAAAAGGAGATTTTATCTTCCGCGAGTGTGACGAAAACGGTGTAGAAATCATCTCTATTATGTTTGAGATGAAAAACGAGAACGAAACGACCGCGACCAAACATAAAAACGAAGATTTTTTCAAAGAACTTGATAAGGATCGAATCGAGAAAAAATGCGAATACGCCGTACTCGTCAGTCTTCTCGAAGCCGACTCGGAACTTTATAACTCCGGCATCGTCGACGTTTCTCATCGTTACGAGAAAATGTATGTGATTCGTCCGCAATTCTTTATTCCCATCATCACTCTTCTTCGGAACGCCGCGCTCAACTCTCTCCAATATAAAACCGAGCTTATGGAAGTTAAAAACCAAAATCTCGATATTTCCCACTTTGAAGAAGATATGAACGCCTTTAAAATTTCTTTTGCTCGCAACTACGACCTTGCTTCTCGTAAATTTAAAACCGCCATCGAAGAAATCGATAAAACCATCGACCATCTCAAAAAGACAAAAGAGGCCCTTCTTTCGAGCGAAAACAATCTCCGAATCGCCAATAATAAGGCGGACGACCTCTCAATTAAAAAACTCGTCAAAAACAACCCGACTATGGCTCAGAAATTCTCCGACCTCAAAAACGCAGAAATCACCTCAGAAACCCCCTCGAATCCTTAAACTCTCACCCCTGTTTTATAAAAACCTCCTCTCCATAAGTCACTTTTTTCACCCCTGTTACTATTGACTAAACGTAAGAAGTGTGGTATAATGGAAATATGTAGCTCTAGAATTCACTAGAAGCTGCGGTTCTTTTCCATACCAAAATGCGGAGGTGTCATATGAACAATACTCAGTTGTATCGCGCTTTTAACTCCCCTGACTTAATCTTGGGCTTCTATCAATACGGTAACTGCCATCAGATAGCTACCGCCACTGGTTTTAATGCTCCCGAGGTTATGCTCAAGGCTAGGATGGAGGGATTCGAGAGACGAGTCTCATCCACTCCCCCGGCAATTGCAGCCTATGATAGCGCAAATAGTATCAAGAAGAAGGGCTCTGATTATGTCGACCCGGACGAATTTGTCCCCCTTCTGGATTTTCAGCGCAAGGCTCACAACCTTAAACCCTTCAAACGCGACAAAAAGTATCGTTGGGTTCAGGGGTTCAGTTGGGAAACTAAAAGTCCCGTCTATGTTCCTGTTGATTTAGTTTATTACGATTTTCAGTCTCGTGATAGACTCTATTATGCCAACAGTTCCGGTGTAGCTGCTCATTACGACCGCAACGCTGCTGTTAGGGCTGCTTTTCTGGAATTAGTGGAGCGTGACGCAATTATGCGCAGCTGGTTCACTAAAAAAGGTCTTGTTGAGATTCGTTTTGACGAAGATGAAGAAAACTACGAATCGTATTATGCGGATTTTTTCATCAATCGTCAGAAAAAATGGAAATCGTTTAGAAGAGAGCTTAATGTCTTTTATTTAAACTCTGTTTCCGGAACAGCAACTTTCCTGGCTACGATTACCGGCAGCTCTTGGCCTCATTTTGTATGTGGTGCAAGTGCAACCATGTGCGAAGGCTTATACTCTTATGCTGCGGCTGCCAAAAAGGCTATAGAAGAAGCCGAGGCTAATTTTGAAGCCTATTTTGGAGTTGGCACATCTTGAATAAATTTAAATGCGTCCGGAAATTCATTTTCATAAAATCTCGGCCGGTCTGCTGCCATCTGCATCCCCGAATAAATCGTTACATAGTAAGCTAATTGCCTAGCTAAAGTCGAAGAAATCCGCTTCGTATAATTACAAACATCAAAAATGCCAGATGTATAATCCATTCCACCAGCAAGTAATCTCGTAAACGGCAAAATTGTCGCGTGAGAGGGAATCAACGCTCCGCCTTCGTATTCTTGACCTCTCGCCCCCTCGCGTGTCAAGAAATTTGGCCAAGTCCGCTCAATCCCTGTACCCTTAATCGGCTCGTGAATATCAAGCATAATATGATGCTTTGCCGCCATCTCCACTACGCGCTGATAATGCACCACTCCGAGCTGCGAATGATGAAATTCCTTGCGATTATTTATCACCATAAACGAGCCCGCATACCCTGGCTTTACATAATGCACGCCATTATCTTCATAATATTGATAAGCCTCTTCGAGTTGTTTTTCATAATTATCAACAAACCCAACCGTCTCATGATGCCCGACTAGTTCAACCCCATTTTCCTTCGCATACTCCGAAACCGCCTCCATATCAAAATCTGGAACCGGATGGGTAAAATCATTTAACGCTCCGTTCAATAGCCAGTCACCATTCCAACCATTGTTCCAACCTTCAACTAAAAGTCCTTCAACTCCAAGCCTTTTACAAGCATCAATATATTCCATCGTATGCTCAGTCGTTGCGCCAAGGCGCTCACCTTCCGCCCAAGTCCATTCACCCACAAACATCGCCCACCATATACCCATAAATTTCAGTGGTTTAACCCAAGAAAAATCCTCCCTCGGCGGATCATTTAAGTTTAGAACGATCCGATTCGTAATCAAATCTATCGCCGCATCCGCAATCATAATCACTCGCCATGGCGTATTAAACGGCAATTCAACGTAAGCTTTCGCCCCGTCCGACAACGGCGTAATGTCCGCCGAAAGCACCCGGTCATGATTCTGCTTCAAAGTCATCGAACCATAATTATAAAGTGCCGCCTCGTGAATCGAAACATAATAGCCCGTCGGTAGATGCATCGTTAGCGGAGTGTGCACCGAATGGTCAATACTGGATAAAATACTTCGCTCATAATTATATTCATAGCGATCCGGCTGATAGGCTGGAATATGAAACGTGATTGAATTTGGATCAACATTAAACTCGGTTAATTCCTCTGTAATTACCAACGATTGGAATTCCGGCTGAGGTGGAATTTCATACCGAAACGCCACGCCATCGTCAAACACACGAAACCTCGCCGTAAACAAACGCTTCTTCCCACCAGTTTCAGAAAGATACAGTGCAATTTCATGATAATTATTTCGAATCAGTCTTTGCTCCCCCCAAGGTAGCTCATAAGTGTCATCAAAATTCTTCTCCGCCGTCCGCACCATCATCAGTCCGTTCAAAAGCGAGTCTTCTCCGCGAATCTTCATCCCAAGATGCGAATTTCTAACGATTACTTTTCCATCTTTAAAAACAGAATAAACAAGCTGCCCAAGCTTCAATTGGACACTGAGCACCACTCGCCCATTTGGGCTTGCAAAGCTCTTCTCGTATTCCAGGACCGGCTTTCGAAATAGCCACGAAAAGAATCCCATACTATTATTATACTACAAAGCTTATGCTAATTCTAGAAAATCAGATGTGCTATAATAAACATATGGAACGCAGACGTAGTCTAAAAATCATCCCCATTTTCATTATTGTAGTCGGGCTCGTGCTCGGCGCACTTTATTTTATCAACCGCCCACGCGGCGTTGCTACTTACGACGATACCCTAAGCGAAACTGAAAAATCTCTCCTAAAAAGCCTGTTTGAAAACGAAAGCTTCAAAGACGATATTACTTTTTCCTCCACTACGGTCGAAAAAATCAATGGTACCGAACTCATTTCTGATATCGAAATCCCAGTCACTGACTTTTACTATCAAGGTGAAGAAAAATATATTCCTTTTTCAGAATTAGATTCAAGCGTCCGCGTCACCTCCGACTATCTCGACACCTTCAAATCCGGCGCCAAATTTCATATTTTAACAGTAGAAAGTAAAAACGACCAGGAAAAATCCACCGCCGAAAACAAAATCAAAGAAAAATTAGACAAATTCCCAGTCTCAAAAGATGAAGTCTTAACTCTTAATCAGACCGGTGTCACCGCCCTCGCGCGTGGTATCCAGACTAAGCTAAACCAGGTCGGAGACGGCGCCTACTTCGCCGAAAATATCAAAGATTTACTATCAAGTTCCGACCTCACTCATATCTCCAACGAAGTTTCTTTTACCGATAACTGCCAAACTGATTCCAGCTCGACCGTCCTCTGTGCCGACAATCGCGTTTTTGAAACCATCAAGGCCATCGGTGCCGACATCGTCGAGCTGACCGGAAACCACAACGTCGATGTTGGCAAAAACGCCGCTCTCGACACTCTGAAACTTTATCATGACAACAACCTCGAGACTTTTGGTGGCGGCGAAAATACCGAGGATGCCGAAAAGCCGCTGGAAATCAGCAAAAAAGACACTAATATCACCTGGCTCGGCTTCAACCTCTCGACCACCAAAGCTGGCGGAGGTGGCGCTACCGACTCTCTCCCCGGCGCAAATCTCTACGACGAAAAAACTGCCAAAAAGCAAATCGAAGAGGCTAAAAACAATGGTAACTTCGTCATTGTCGATATCCAATATTATGAATGTTACTGTTACCCAGACGGCTTCGTCGAATATGAAACTTGCGATATGCCTATTAATGCCGGTGAATCCGACTGGCCAGAGCAGGAAGCTTTCTTTAAACACTTAATCGACCTCGGCGCCGACATGGTCGTCGGCACCCAGGCTCACCAGCCTCAAACTTTCGAACTTTATAATGGCAGACCAATTTATTATGGTCTCGGCAACCTTTTCTTCGACCAGACTTACTGGCCCGGCACCGAGCGCTCCCTCATTTTGACCCATTATTTCTATAACGGCAAACTTCTCCAGACCGTCATCACCCCGACCGTCTACGACGAATCTCTTCAGACCGCCCCAATGTCCGAAAAGGACGCTAAGGCCTTCCTCTCTCGCCTTACTTCCTGGGTTAAATAACCCTAGTGTTTGACAAAAACGCATATTAGAACATATTTTCTTAAAACCATCAAGGTTATGCTTGCATCGCGGGCTAGGTCCGATATATCCTCGAATTATCATTAAATAAACGGAGGAAAATATGTCAAAATTACAACAAAAAACACACTTGCACCTACTAAAGCCCTTACTCGCAGCTGTAATATTAACAATAATATTCTTAGGAAATGTCAAATTAGCTAGCGCCGAAGTAAACATCGAATCAACCAACGTCAAAACCT
>JAFWKB010000016.1 GCA_017511405.1 Candidatus Saccharimonadota bacterium | reverse complement strand
GGTACATTAGATTCTTCTTGGACAGGAGATTTGTCTTCGAATTCTACATTTTGCTCTTTCGGGTTCATTTGGCCGGCCATCTCAGCAACAGATTCCCAGCCAGTAGGCCGATCGCCTGTATTCTCTCCGGTTGAGCTAACCCTATTTGGATCCACCATTATTGTCAACTTTCAGAAGTTTAAAATATTTCGCTATTTCCAAATCACGCCTATTCGAGAAGCAACCGCTATAACTTTCTATTTTACCCTCATTGTTTTGTTGTTCGGCAATAAAATTCTCAAGTTTTATCCAGATAGGTTTAAACCCCTCGGCGATTTCGTCATCCATATAATTCGTACCCACTTCTTTGTCCGGGAAAGCACTAAACACATAGGAAATGTCTTGATCCCAATCGTGAGTATTACGAATGTCTTCTCGTTTTTCTAGTGTATATCCGATAGGCCTAATGTCCTTGATTAGAAAGCCTGTTTCTTCTTTTGTTTCTCGTCGCAAAGCATCCGCGATGTTCTCCCCCTCGTCAATTCCGCCACCCGGCAGTTGCATATAACCATATTTTTCGGACTTAATGACGCAGAACTCGCCTTTGTCGTTTGGCATTAGAAGCCTTACGCAGAATCTAGTTTTGCCAGTTTTTTCTTTCGGTGTATTAAATCCAAAATCTGAGTCCTTAATTTCGGCTATTTTATACCAATCTATTGTTCGTTCTTCGTTTGTTACATTTACGGGGAATTGTATCATAGCCTATCCTTTATCGTGTTAACGAATTTCTCGTAATGATTGACATATAAAAACCTTGCTCGCTCTTGTGTCGATCCTTGCGGAGCTTCTCCGCGATATGAGTTTGCGACAGCCTCTATTACCTCTTGAAATTTTTTACATTGCCTTTCGTTGTAAGATTCTCCGCCCGTTTCGTCTCCGTAGCCAATTTTATCAGTAGCTTTTTCCGCTAATAGTGGTGGTTTCCCGACTCTTTGGCTAATTTTGGGATTTTCATCTAAAATTCTGGATATAATTTCAACATAATTTCCTATATCCTTATTATCTATGTAAAATACCATTGCGTCAGACCTGTCTGGAAATTGATTAATCTTGAATTCATACGGCAATTCTGCTTCTTTACAAGCATCTACAAATTTATCAGCAATATCGAACGTATCTCCAGGCTCAGCATTTAAATATAGCCTACCGTCCGCATTAATACGTTTTTCTAAACCGAGTTTTTCGTCTCTCGACGAATAGTACATCCAACCTGGTTCGCTGTGTCTGTCGTATCTTAGATGATCGAACGCTGCATCAAAGCCATCGTCGTCTCCGTTGAAGCAATCCCTCAGTAATTCTGCTTGCGTTGACGCGTTCTGTCCGCTTTTTAGGTAGTTGTGTATTTTTTTCAATGCATTAAAGGTGTCGCCGCGTCCATATTTCTCAATTGCAGTTTGAGCATCTAAGTCAATTATATTTTGTTTCCATTCTTCGAAACGTGCGCTCTCGAATCTATCTCTTGCTGGATTTTGGCTTGCTCTTATTCCTGGATACCATCTTTCTACACCGGACGTCATAATAGCATCATAAAAGCCTTTCTTCTTGCTTAGATCGCAGTGTGTGTATTCGATTACGACCGAGGCTATCGTATCGAAATCCTCAGATGGTTTTTCAAATTTTGCAGGGTCTATTACATCATTCCGTTGCTGATATTTATTTGCCATAGCGGCAACACTCTCCCAGCCAGTAGATTGTGTGCCATTTTGCGTTTCTGGAGCTGATGCTTGATTTGGGTTATTCATTTTTTCCTCCAACCTCTAATTCTTTGCGTCGTTCTGGGTTTTCGTGTTTTACGATTTGTTCGCCAGGCCACAGGAGGCTAGCGTATCCTTTTTCACGTCCATGGGTCACATTCTTCTCTTGCTCATTCTCATCTACAGATTCTCCCCATTCTCCTGCGTAAAAACTTATTTCTCCAACGGTAACTTCGGCGCCTATTTGATCGGCAATTTCTCTTAATGATTCTAACTGGCGGTCGAAGTTAGCGTACGCCTTATACGCAATACTACTCTCTATTTCTTCACTAGAGAGACCAGAAGCTACAACCTTTTCTTCTTCGGTTAAGTTACTGAGTATTTCGCTTCTGGCGACATCTTTTTCATCGCTACTGAGGGATTCCCAGTATTCTTTTGATCTTTCTCTGACTTCAGATTCGCTGAGCCCTTTACCGTTACTCATGAATGGGGTAGGGCTTTCAACGGTTTTTCTATATGGATGGAAACTGATTACATCGATTATCTTAGTATCTTTTAGTGATTCGTCTGCGTCCTTTTTGGCTTGAATTCGATCGACAACTTGTTTAGTGAAATCGTAATCGTAAAATGCTGTGCCGGTAAGTGATAGCCTAATATCGGGGAAAGAAGCTTTTAAGGCTTTTGCTGTTTCAAAATAAAAGTTTGCATAAGCTTCGGCGTCTACTAATTCAGCAAAAGCTTCGGATTTAAATAGGGGACCGTCGCTCTCGTGGCTCATATTGCACTCATTTCCAAGTTCCAAGACGAGTCCTTTTCCGGCTTGCTCCGAATAACCGCTTTGCTCTATGAAACTTTGGCACAGCGAAATGTAATCTGATGGATTCTCCGGGATATTGCTAGTCAGTTTACCATCTTCGCCTTTATGTAGTTGGTTCATAACAACTGTTAATTCTGACCCGGCGGCTTTCTCCCTAATTTTTCTAACTTGCATCATTGCGTCGCGATTAATACGAAATCTGTTTTCGCCGTTTTCGTTCACGATTCTTTCTGAATTTGCTACCGAAAATGCTGATTGCGGAGCATGAGGAGTAATTCTGAATTTCACTCCCTCTGGCAATTTGGATAAGGTATCATCCAATAGTTCGTCTTTTGAAAGTTCTTCGCTTATCGCTTCCTGTATCCGTTCTGCAGGCTGTCCGAGTTGTTCTGATAGTATTGCTATATCTCCACCGGAATCCAAGAACTCTTTAGCTTTTGTAGCTTGCGCTCGTCTTTCTGGCCAAACAATAAGTTTACTATCGATATTGTAGCCCAAAACATCTGGGTTTTCGGCTACCATATCAATTTCGCAATCATGTATTTCTTCTAGATTTTTCATTTCCGTATTTTTTGGTGATTGTTCGACAGCATCACCTCTGAACGGAGGGAAATCCGACCAACCGTTGTTGTCTGACGATTGCGGTATATCCTCATGATGTTCGTTCAGTCGCTCCATATCAATCTAGCCATTATTTTCGTCTTTTATCATTGCGTTTCCGTCTCTTATGAATGATGTACCTATTTCCGACTCCAAGATAGGCAACACCGCTTCATCATAATTACAAATTGTGTTTAGCTCAAATATATTAAAATTGTTGGGGTCTTCTGAATAGGCGTTATCTTCGGTTCCGGCAAGGAAGCGCCATCCAGAATCATTTGGGAAATTAGCGTCAGGTTCTTCGCGATAGGCATAACCAACCTTTTCGCCATCAACTGTAATCTTGTTGGACGCAAGACAGCCACCTCTAATATCGGTCAGTTGTTTTATTTCTTCTGGTTTTAGTAAAAACTCGGTCATGAGATTATTTTCCTTTCTTGTATTTTTTGCAAAAATCTTGCACCTCGTCTTCGCCAATCACTAAAGCAACATTTATAT
>JAFWKB010000015.1 GCA_017511405.1 Candidatus Saccharimonadota bacterium | reverse complement strand
CCATTAATCGTATACGGAACTCCGGCCTCAAACTTAGCATTTGTCCAACCATAGTCATCGATATCTTCATCAAGCGTCACGGTCACTCCGCCAAGTGTATCCACGATATTAACGAGTGAGCCCCAGTTTAGATGAATATAATATTGAATATCGACACCAAGGATTTCCTCAACTTCTTTCTCGAGAGCCTCCGCGCCAGCTGCTTCGTTGGTATCGTCCATATTTGCGCACCAATAAATCTCATTAATCTTTCCAGTCGCCGTACAAGTATAGCCAACTTTTAAATCTCTCGGCAAGGAAACCATAGCGATATCACCAGTTTTTTGATCCAAACTCATCAGCATTACCGAATCGGTGAGCTGCGCTCCGTCATGTGTCTCTTCGCCGTTTGTTCCAGTCATATCATATCCGCTAGTCCCAAACACGAGCACGTTTGTCCTTCCGTTTGAATCTTCTTTTAGCGGTTCGTAGGTTTCACTAGTCATCGCTCCAATCGCGCTCCAAATATTCCCCTCGCCGCCAGTCAACTTTTTCAAAATACTATCACCCCAGAAATAAAACGCTACACCTCCACCAACCAAAAGCAACAAAATAACAATTAAAATAACTCGGACAACAACATGTTTTTTGCCTTTTGTTTTTTCTTTCTTTTCTTTTGCTCGCTTTTCCGTCTTCTTGATTTCAGGCACCTCACTATCCTCGACTTCCTCCACCCTTCCTTCGCTCGTTCCAGAATCGCTTTCAATCTCATCTAAGCCAAAACTCTCTACTGGTGCAAGAAAATCTTCATGTGCCTTCTTTGTCGCGCCAAAAATCTCTTCCTCAATCATTACGTCGGTTTTAGAAACAGAAACTTTCTTAGGCTCAGTTTTTATTTCTCGAGATACGGTCGAAGTTGAGCGCTTTGTCTGCCGGGAAATTTTACTGGGCGCTTTCTTAGCAACTTGCTTACTGGCGGTAGCAGTTTTTCTCTTTGCGACTACCCTCTTCTTCGTAGTTGATACTTTCTTTTTGTTTGCGGGAATTTTTTCCGCACGTGAACGAGTTACTAATTTGGAATCCTTCGCCGAACGAACAGGGAATCCATCAATTGTTGTGTTTTCTTCTTTGACCATTAGTTATATAATTATAACACATATGAATGAGAAATTAACAAAAAAGCAAAAGCAAATTATCGATTTTATCAGTGAGTTTACTCGAGAAAATAACTACTCTCCCTCCTACCGAGAAATTATGGCGGGGCTTGGTCTTTCTTCTGTTTCTGCGGTTGCTGAACATGTGGAAAACCTTGTGGAAAAAGGCGCTTTACGGAAAACTCCCGGCGCTGCCCGCTCTCTGGAGGTGATAGATTTGTCTTATCCCGAAACGACCGAATTATTCAATCGTAAAATCGCTAATTCTGAATCCGAAGATGAAATTAAAACTCTCTTAAAAGCTGCTAAGATTTTAGGATTAAACCTTGATTAATTCTTCTAATATATATATACTAACTATAAGGAGAATAATCTCATGCCCACAAACAAAAACCATAAAACAGAATCATTACCAAAAGCTCCAGAAAAACGTCACCGCCCGTTTTATTTAACAACCGTTTTTATCTGTATTGCAATTGCTGCATTTGCTGGATTAACTACGTTTATCGCCCTTAAATACGTTAATAGATCTTCCAACATCACGTCTAACGGTTCTTCCTCTTCTTCGAACTCTGAATCGGCTAAAAAATCAACTGATGATTCTTCAAAAACCAACGAAATTACCGGCGGTTCTGAAAATATCTCTGAGAAAAATCCCGACGGAAAAACTCCCGAACAATATGATGGGGAAGACCCTAACAACCTCAACTCTCTAACGGGTAATATCACCCACGTTGGTTTTACTGATAATACTCTCGTGGTTCGTGTTTCGATTGATCAGTATTTAACCTCCGGAACATGTTCGCTTGTTGTTTCCGACGGCACAAACACCTATACTGAAGACGCTGCGCTTTTTGCTGACGCGACTGCTTCTTCTTGCGAAGGATTTGATATTCCGAAGTCTAAAATTGCTAATTTCTCCAATTATCTCGAGTTCACAATTAATTTAACTTCTGGCGAAAAAACTGGTACAATAACTGGAGTAGCCACCTTATGACAAGAAGAAGAAAGTTAAAATCCAATACGCTAAAAATCCTCTTTCTTTTTGGATTTGTTACGGCTTTTACTTTCCTAAGTCTCAAAATCCCACGTGAGACTGATGCTGCCTCTCTTGATAAATTTGACCCTGGTAACATCATCACTGATTACATGATGAGTAAAGTCGATACAATGTCGGTTGCTGATATCGACTCTTTTTTGCACGCAAAAGGGAATTGTAGCAACACAAACACCTACCTTGCTAATAATTATCCTCATCTTTCTTATCATATAGAAAACGGCCACTTTGTCTGTCTTGCTGACGAACGCTTTGGCAATGGAACCGAAATCGGCTCTGGTCAAACTGCTGCCGAGGTAATTTATGAGGTTGCCCATGAATACAATATTAACCCTCAAGTCCTCATTGTTCTTCTCCAAAAAGAACAAGGCTTAATCACCGACTCTTGGCCCAACAATATCCAATATCGCTCCGCAACCGGCTTTGGGTGTCCCGATACTGCCGCTTGTGATTCAAAATATTATGGGTTCAAAAACCAGCTCAAAAATGCCGCCGCCCTTTTCCGGACCGTTCTTGATGGAGGATGGACAAATTATCCTGTAGGCGAAAACTACATTTATTACAACCCCGACAGAAACTGCGGCGGCTCAACCGTCAATATCAAAAATCGCGCCACCAGCTCTCTCTATCGCTACACTCCGTACCAACCAAATGCCGGTGCACTTGCTGCTGGTTATGGCACTACTACCTGTGGCGCCTACGGAAACCGAAATTTCTACCTTTATTTCATGGACTGGTTTGGCGACCCAACAAAAAACAATAGTTGGATCTCAATGGAGAATGCAAGATACTTAGAAACAACAAAAACCGATAAAATTAACCCATTTAGTAATGAGATACTTGAAGTTTTAGAGAATGGCAAAACAATCAAATTTACCTCAAAAATCTTAATCGGATCTGGAGAATGGTGCTTACGAACCGAATATGATACTAAGAACAGCAACAACTCTTGTGTTCCACTTTCTAGACTTAAAGAGGTTACTCTTAAATACGAAAAATTACCAGCTAGCGAACAATATAAACTGATTAATGTTTCTTCGGAAAAAACCTATATAAAAGGAGAAAGTACGACCATTAAATTCTCTAAAGGGGCAATTAGGAGATTCACTAAGAAAACCACCTTCAACGGAAAAACATACTATATTACAGAGTTTGACGACAAAAATACAAAT
>JAFWKB010000014.1 GCA_017511405.1 Candidatus Saccharimonadota bacterium | reverse complement strand
TGCTGAAGTAAAAAGTGTCACTTTGAAAGATTGACCGGAAATATTCTCGAATACTGGCGCTTGTAGGCCTGCTTCACGAATAGTTTGCTTGATTGTTCTGATTCCGCGGGCTTTTTGCTCAGTATAGCCATTCTCCTTAAAGAAATTCATAGTGAGTGGGTTGCGAGTGATAGATTGTGTTGTCTCAAGTCTGTCGATTGGTATTAAGCTTCGTCCTGGATTGATAATTTCAATTCTGTTGGCATAAATATCAACTTGAATTCGAGAACTACTAGTAGCGTAATCACGATGAGCAATAGCATTAGCTAGTGCCTCGCGAATTGCAATTTCTGGAATTACTAAATAATCTTGACGTTTGCCGCTAGGGCTAATTATGCCGCGTACCGGAAGTTTACTTTTTATGAACGAGAAAGCATGTTCGAACTGGTCAATTGCGCAGCTGTCAAATTCTTGACTATCAACATATGTTTGACTGGCGTCGCCGACATCTTTATCAACTTTCGGATATTGAGTTACGGCAATATTCATCGTTGGCGCAACAACCTCTTTGAGAGACATTTTATTTCCAAATGCAAGAAGGCCAAAAAGACTTACTTTACCGTTGATAATGGCTTTCTGCTTCTTTAATATCTCTTCTTCAGAGAAGCGCTGATAAACATTGTTGTTCCGAGAATTTAGCAAATCGATATAATCCCTAATTTTGCGCTCATCTAGAACTTCATGATAATCTACATCATAAGTAAAGGTTTCGGCGCCACCTTGTGCTGCTGCAGAAAAACGCATGATGTCTTCATCGGTGGCTTTTATGTTTGTTAACCCGATTCTGATATAAGTTCCGTATTATATGCCGCGTTTTTTCGAGTATAATGGACGCATAATTGCCGGAAGCGGATTAATAATTGCTAAAACATGGTTATCTTTTACTGAAATTACTGGAACAATTCTGTGATTAAAACCTGTGTTGCATAGATTGACGAAATCTTTTTGTAAGGTATCTAATTCTTTTATGGAAAGCCCAATTTCTTCCCCGTCGTCGTTAACTCCTAAGAGAATTCCGCCGCCATCCGTGTTCGAAAATGCACTGATTGACTTCCAGATGTTTTCAGGGAGTTTGCCGTGAGTTGCGCTTTTGAATTCTAGCCTTTCGCTCTCTGGTTCTGAAATTTTATTTATCATACTCTTATTATAGCATCTTAAGACTATTTTTTTTGGTGTTCCTGCCCCCCAGAGCTCTCCGCAGCCTCCCTCTTTCGGTTATGATGTCGGGCAATTTCGACTGGTACAGTGGTAATCTCAGCGGTAGAGGTACGTACGGCAACTTCTGGGCATCTACGCCTGACTCCTACGCAAATTCACGGCTCTTGCACTTCTACTCCGCTGGTGTCGTCCCTAAGTATAACGACAATAAGCCGTACGGCTTACCTCTCCGCTGCGTCGCCTTGTCTTCCCTTTTCGAAAGAAGGCAAAAACAATTCTCTATGACTTTGGCGAACATAAAGAAAAATCTAGGCGGTAAAACCGTCTAGAAATTAAACGCATTCTGGAGAAGTTTCTAGAGCTTCTCCTTTTATGTTTTTATTATACTGCTTTTTAGAGAAAAAATAAAGCGGTTTTTCTTTGTTTTTTTGAGGAATCATTTTATTCGATAATTTGATATCGATATAAGCTTAAATGTTGTTTTAACCAGAGCTCTCCGCAGCCTTCCTCTTTCGGTTATGATGTCGGGCAATCTCTACTGGGCCAATGGTTATCTCGGCGTTAGAGGTACGTACGGCGGCTTCTGGGCATCTACGCCTAACTCCTACACGTACTCACGGCACTTGAACTTCAGCTCAACTAACGTTAACCCTAAGACTAACGGCGATAAGCCCTACGGCTTGGCCCTCCGCTGCGTCGCTCGATTCTATCGCCTACATTAGATAAACATAACCATAAATAAAGGGTAGTGTTCAATACCGTTTTCATCGATTCCGGGATTGTCGCGGAGTTCGTATTTTTGGTAACGTTTAACGGTTTTGTAATTATCAATAAGAGATTGGAGTGATTTGGAACGTTTGTCGTTGCCGGATTTGACCTCAATCGCGGTGGATAAACCATCTTTATTGACGACAAAATCAATTTCTAACTTTCCACGACGCTCGAAGAAGGTGACGTCTTCGTAACGACTGTAGATTTCTTCGGCGAAGAGATTTTCTATAATTCCCCCTTGGTTTACCTCATAATTATTGGTTAGGATTGCCTTCTGGATATCTTTATCGAGACTCGCAACAAGGAGACCGGTGTCGCGCATATAGATTTTATAAGAGTTCAGGAGGCGATTACTAGCTAGGGGGAGGGCAGGTTCTTGAAGATTGTAACAGAAATTTATGATTCCTGCATCTTTAAGCCAGAGAAGAGCGGAGCCATATTTTCTTTCGCCAGCATCGGTTTCTGAGCCGATGTCGGAGAACATGAATTTTTTGTTTTTCTTGGCGAGTTGTGCCGGGATGCTTTCGTAGGTTTTGAGAATTTTGGGTTTTGTGGCGCCTGGAGCGTATTTTATTACGTCGTTTTTATAGCTTTCTAGAATTTCTTTTTGGACAATGCGGACTTTTTGGGGGCTTTTTTCTTTGAGGAATTCATTGACAACATTGGGCATTCCGCCGACAAGCATAAAATCTTGGAAATATTCTTGCATTTTTTGGGAGATTAAGGGAGGGAGAGGGGATTTATTTTCGTAGGAAGCGCGGAGGGTGGAAATTATGTCGTTAGACACGCTGAGAGCCCAAAGAAATTCTTCAAAATCAAGGGGAAGAAGCTCGTAGGCTCTTTCATAGCCGACCGGGTAGCTTGAGACCTCGTTATGGTAGAGGCCGAGGAGAGAACCGGAGGCAATGACGTCAATTGTTCCGTCAAGAGCAAAGGTTTTAAGGGCAACGCGGGCGTTCGGGCAACTTTGGATTTCGTCAAGGAAGAGGAGAGTTTTTCCTTTTTCGATTTTTATATCAGGAAATGCGACCTCAAGTTGCATTCGGAGGGTTTTGAAATCTAAATTTCCATCAAAAATCCTTTTATAGTTAGATTCGAGCTCGAAATTGATGTAGATGTAGTTTTTGTAGTTTTCTTTCGCAAAATGATCAATAATAAAGGTTTTTCCGACTTGACGGGCGCCTTTAATAAGAAGGCAAGGTTTATTTTCTTCCCTTTTCCATTCTTGAAGTTTTTGAGTGATTTTTCTTTGTAGCATATTCTATTATCCTTTGGGGTAATTATACCTTACCCAATCTGGTTATGCAAGTTTTTCCCACGAGTTTTGGTTCAAAATTGCAAGTTTTTCCCACGAGTTTTGGTTCAAAATTGCAAGTTTTTCCCACGAGTTTTAGTGTTTTATGGAGAAATAGCCTTCGGAATTTGAGGGGGATTTAGGATTTGCGGCGGCTTTTTCGTGGAGAGAGATGACGCCATCGCCGTTTTGGTCAAGAGGTCTAACAGGGACGGAAGAGGTTGTGGGTGCGGTAGGTGCAGAAGGGGTAACGGAGGTGGAAGGTTGCGGCGGGAGAGTTGGGTTTTTCGGGAGAGGTTCAAAGGGGTCGGAAGGGAGCTTCGGAGCAGAAACTTTTGCGGGGTTTTCACGAGTTGGGGCGGTTGGTTTAGCCGTATTTTCGCGTTTAGGG